>SFXD01000080.1 GCA_004559785.1 bacterium
TAAAGCTAACGCCCTCCAATGAGATCACACCGTTTTTCAGGGCAGAAACCTTATCTGATGCTATCAGAGCATCTGCAATTGTTTCACCTACCTGGGCATGTACAGGCACTGCTGCAAGAATGGCAGCTACGGGGATAAATGATTTTTTCATAAACTCATCATTTTTAGTTAGTAATAATGTTAATTTATAGTTTTTTCCTTGTTTTTATACTAAAATCCATGAACAAAAGTAGAGTTTTTAACGAAAACGGGAATAAATAGTAAAACCTTGCAAGAAAAAGGAGCCAGATAAAAAGATGGTCTCTGCAAGGTTTGAGACAACATCTGAAAATGCGCCCAAAGGGGTTGTTTCAGACCGTAAAGGAGTCGATGTGAGCATAGACTCCAGGGGTGTCGGTAGTGACGAAGCAGATGTCGCGCGACACGCCAACCTCATAGAGTCCGTAGGCGTTGCGGCGTATGATGTAGTCGGTGGCATTGAGCAAGAGAGCGTCGAAGGCAAGTATCTTGCGCTTGAGCAGGCTGACCATGGGCATGAGAATCTCGGGATTGGAGAGGTCGGGGGCTGAGCCACGCTCGCCACCGAACTTCTCGTAGATGACGGAGTAGTGCATCTGCAATTGCTTCATACGGCGGAGATATGCATTCTCTGAAGTACCTCCACGAGGTCGGCTGAGATTGATGCCGCCACGACCTGCCTCGATGAGGAAGAGCAGGTAGAGAGCCTTCTCGCGACGGTAGAGACCCTGCACCGTGGCACCAATGTCGGGCAGGAGTATGTCGCCACGATGGATGTCGACCACGACCCTGCTGCGGACTCCCCTGCATTGCACCAGACGGTTGATGACCCAGCAGTGGAAGGGCTGCCACTCAGTCTGCCTGTAGAACATGGCAGGAAGCAACGAGGGCGTGAGGTGCGTATAGACCCTTATCATCTGGCGAATGGTGGAGAGTGCATCGTCCCACACGTCGAAGACAAGGTAGTTGGCGAGCGACTGACCATTTGCGTAGGTGTCCGGCACCTTGAGTAGGAAGGCTGCACCCTCGGGCATGGCATACTCGGCAAAGACATGCTGAATGTAGTCGCGGCAGAAACGCTCGGTGGTGAGGGACTGCAGACGCTCTACCACCTGATGGCAATGGGCTTCGGATATGTCGGGGTGGATTACGGAAACCAGTTCGAGGAGATGCGAGTCGCCATACTGGCGGAAATACTCGGTGAAGGTGGGTATGTATACGAACTGCCATCCCATGAGGAAAGCCTCGGTCTGTATGGAGCGCAGGTTGGAGCGTATGTTTGCGTTGATGTCCTCGTCCAGCTGGTCCTCTATATATAACAATGTATAGTCCTGGAGTTCTGCGTCACCCTTCGGCACGCTAATCATGCGGAAGGTGAGGCTTGGGTCGGAAGACAGGTAGTGCCCACAGGAAAAGAGCAATATGGATGTCTCTGGCGGACATGGAGAAAGCAGATGCCCGATGTGCCTGACATCCTCGGAGAGTTGTTCCCTGACAACGTCCGCCATGCCGCCCAACGCGTTGAGAGCGGAGGCCAGGGTCATACCCATGGAGTAGACCTCGTCGTCCTTCTGTATGGAATACTTTGAATACAATGACAGCAACAGGCCAAAGTGTTCGTCATTTACGTTGCCGTCTACCAGAAGCAGTTGCCTAAGCACCCTGCAAATACTTGCCCTTTCTATTTGTCTCATGTCTAAAACGCAGGTATCCCATGGTTGCCTTCTTCTGAGGTCGTGAGAATTACCTTGCCAATAGGCAACAATGCAGATACCTACGTCACACATATTTACATATGAAATCCAGCGGTAGGCAAGGAAACCCCTTAAAGGAAATTCCCTCGCTCTACTACTGAACCCGGTTAAAAACCGTTAGGTAACACGCTGTTGACCCTTGGTTGGCATTTTGAAGTTTCTCACGTTTCAGAAGCCCTCGGATACAATCCTGTATTACATTTCTACCTAAAGTCTCGTGGATTAGCACAGCCGTATACACGACCGTCTGACAATCGCCGTTGTCTGAAAGCATGGCCTGAAAGCGGTCAAAAAGAATTACACCCCATCATTACCCATAAGCATAATGTTGCGTTGTCACGTCACTTCCACTCTGCAAAAGTAGCCTTTTTTATGATTCAATGCAAGACTTTTATGGAAAATAATGATTTTTGACCACTTTTTTTTCACAGGCATTCGAAATATTGATGTAATTTTGCCGAAGATTATGAGCAAGAAGCAATACATACCCACGGAACTTGGAGAAGAGAACGTAGGCAGGCTGCTCGTGCAATATGCGGCACCAGCCATAGTGGCAATGATAGCAAGCAGCGTGTACAACATAGTGGACAGCATCTTCGTGGGACAGGGCGTAGGCGACCTTGCCATCAGCGGCATGGCAGTGGCAAGCCCTTTCATGAACCTGGGCGCGGCTTTCGGTGCCATGGTGGGGGTAGGTGCAAGCACGGTGATAAGCGTAAGGCTCGGACAAGGCAAGTATGCCGCCGCACAGAACATACTGGGTAACGCCATCACCATGAACATCATATTGGGGGCGTTGTTCACCTTCACGTGCCTGTACTATCTGCGCCCCATACTGACCATCTTCGGCGCAAGCGAGGCTACAATGCCATACGCATACAGATACATGAGGATAATACTGGCAGGGAACATCGTGAGCCACAGCTACCTCGGGCTGAATGCCATACTGAGAAGCGCAGGACATCCCAAGGCCGCCATGAACTGCACGTTCCTGACAATAGCCGTCAATACGATACTGGACCCCCTATTCATCTTCGTCATGAAATGGGGCATAGAGGGTGCCGCATGGGCTACGATAGTGAGCCAGGCCATAGCCCTGGCAGTACAACTGAAGCTGTTCAGCCGCAAGAGCGAACTGCTGCACCTGCGACACGGCATATACCGCCTGAGGGCGGACATCGTAAGGCAATGCCTCGCAATAGGATTGAGTCCCTTCCTGATGAACAGCTGCGCCTGCTTGGTGGTGCTGATAATAAACAACCGCCTGCTGCAATACGGTGGCGACCTGAGCATAGGAGCCTTCGGCATAGTGAACAGGGTGGTCTTCCTGTTCGTGATGACGGTATTCGGACTGGTACAGGGAATGCAGCCCATAGTGGGCTACAACTGGGGAGCAAGGAAGAACGAGAGGGTCTGGAAGGTGCTGAGATACACCATACTTGCCGCCACCGTGATAACCACGGCAGCCGCCATAACAGGCGAGTGCGTCCCAGGCTACGTGACAAGAATCTTCGGAGCCGGCGAGGAACTGACGGCTGTGGCAGAAAGAGCCTTCCGCATAATAGTGGTAATGTACCCCATAGTGGGAGCGCAGATGGTGATAGGTAACTTCTTCCAGAGCATAGGCCATGCAGGAAAGAGCATCTTCCTGAGCCTGTCGCGCCAGTTGCTGCTACTGCTGCCCTTGCTGGCCGTACTGCCCCCACGCTACGGACTGGACGGCGTATGGATGAGCATGCCCATATCGGACGGCATAAGTTTCTTCCTCGCCACGGGATTGCTGACATACCAAATAATAAGGATGAGACGCCATGAAACGGATAGGGTTGCTAAGTGACACCCATGCACACTGGGACGAACGCTACGAGAGGTATCTGAAGGAATGCAACGAGATATGGCACGCTGGTGACATCGGAAGCATGGAAGTCGCCATGCGCCTGCAGGAGATAGCTCCACTGAGAGCCGTACATGGCAACATAGACGGAGGTGACGTGAGAAGGATGTTCCCCGAAAGGCTGAGATGGAGATGCGAGGGGGCTGAGATACTGATGACACACATAGGTGGCTATCCAGGCAAATACGCACCAGGAGTGAAGCATTTGCTGCAAGCCAATCCTCCGAACCTGTTCGTAAGCGGACACAGCCATATCCTGAAGGTGCAATACGACGACCGACTCGGATTGTTGCACATCAACCCCGGAGCCGCAGGACTGCAAGGGTGGCAGCAAGTGAGGACCCTCGTAAGGTTCTCCATCGAGGATGGCAACTTCAAGGACCTGGAAGTGGTGGAACTTTAACCATCAAGGCAAGGTTACCTTCCGTGACGTCACCCTGCCATCCGCGCCTACAGCCTGGCGGACATAGACTCCTGACACAGGACGGGACACCCGCTGACCTGCCATGTTGTACCATACCTCGCGCACGACATTGCCCTCCGACACGTCCGGGCGCATTCCGTCGAGAATCTCGTCGGTATAAAAACTGAGCACGTAGGGCTCTGCGCAACTGCCCAGCAAGGCCTGCGCCTGGAAGACGGGAGATTCTGGGGACCCATAGCAACCTCCCTCAGCATCCAAGAGGCGGAAAGTGATTGGCTCTGGACCATCGCCATGCACGTTGACAAAGAGCAAGCCGTCATTCCACACTCCTACCCCACGACACTCGTCGCCACAGAATGCCCCAACGTAGCAGGAGCCTTCGGCAAGGCTTATGCCATCACCTGCCTTGACCTCAGCCACTACGGACATTACGTCGGGATAGGCATGTATGTCCACCTGCCATGCGGCATCCTCGGCCTGCAAAGGAGACACGTAGCGGCGTGAACGTGCAGAAGGGAGTGACAAGGACTGCCAGCAGAACTGCCCTCCACGACCCGAATACATCAGGTAGGACTGCCCTGGGGAGAGCGACGTGAGAGAGCCACGCCAACACGTTCCGTCATGTATCGCAAAGGCATCGAGCCCTACCAAGGCATCTCCCTCCTGAGCCTCGTACCCAGAGAGGGCTGCATCCAACGTGGTGGCATTGTACAGAGGGAATCCTATCCAGTTCCACCCCTCACGCAAGACTACCGGTGTAGACGTATCAAACAAGGCACCACGAAGTGTGATATCCGCTCTCGCCCCCATCCTGACCTTGTAGCCGGCGGCAGGGGACAGCACCTCGAGTTCCGCTACAGGCTGTGCAGGCTGGGATAGAGGGTATTCCTCTCCATAGCCCACGATAAGGTCTGCATAGGTGGTAAATCGGTTGCGGTCGACAGCCTCCGATAGATTGTGCGACGTCCAGTTCCACCCTTTTTCCAGGGCAAGGGTGATTGCCATGTCGGTTCCCTGCCAACACCCATCAGCCACCCCGAGGAAGTCTGCCATGCCAAGGGTGTTGCTCCTGTCTATGCTAGGCTGGTTCATCAACATTACGGCATTGCCTCCATCTGGATAACGTCCGTAGGTCTGCCACCTGCCCTGTTCCAAGTAGTCGACGCGGTCGCACCAAGTTCCATCTGATGCCATGATGCTGACACAGGCACCATCTGCATTGTCGAGCTTGAATGGTGCGTGAAGCTGTCCGTTGGATGGCCTGCCATCACACCATACTATGCACGTGCCATTTGCTGGTACGGTACCTTCTGCAAGGCGGTACTTACGACCGTTGCGTCCGTTGTCGCTGAGGTACATGCCTGCGAGGTCGATGTCCTCGTCGGTGGTGTTATACAATTCGAGCCAGTCACCCTTCTTTCCATAGTCGCTGATATATATGTCGTTGCCGGCGCTGACCTCGTTGATGCGGATAGGCGTAGCACCCAGCTCCCACCTCTGCCTTTCTCCTTCAATCGGAGTAAAGACGGCGGTAAGCCCGTTTTTCGTTCCCTCTTCGAACAAATCCACGATGTTCAGGCTTTCGGTGGCAGGAAGCATGTTCTCCTCCACCCCCACCATGGACAGCGAGGCCTCGAAGAAGATGTCGGTACTGGTAGCAGAGATGTTCTTCACCTCCACGGCTATCTGGTTGGCTCCCGCCTTCAGCAGTTCGTTGGGTATAACGATGCTTCCCCTGTAAGGCTCTGAGCCCTCGAAATGTCCGTCCTTGGTGTAACTGGAGTATGGAGATCCACTGGCAACATAGTAGCCGCCAACCTCCACGCCATTGACATACAGCATCATGCCATCGTCCACCTGATAGTCGAGAGTTACCACAGAGTTGGAAGAAGGAACAGCATCAAGTTGGAAAGTGTTGCGGAAATAGTATGTCGGACGCTTGTTCGCACTGTTGTCTCCGTAGTCGAGTGTCGTGGCTGCATTGACAGCCATGTACATGCCCTCGTTGGCATATCCGAAGGGTGCTGTGCCGGACCTCCAGAGGTAACGGGTCTCATCGAAGTCTGGTTGCTTCCAGTCGTATCCGTCCATGGAGCCTTGGTCGTAATACTTCCATTTGGCACCAAGCGGAATGAGAGTGGCGGAAGTCTCTGTATTGCCTGCATGCATCCACCCTCCGAACCTGTAGCCAGCCGGAGCCTTGGCCGTGACGTTGACGGGCTCTCCCTTGTAGGAAAAGAGATAACCAGCAAACTTTCCTGTCGGCACTTCCTGCCCGTTCACCTGCAGGCGCGCCTCGGGGATGTTGGATGACAGACGGAGATAATAGCCTGCGTCCACACCCATTACAGAACGCAACTTAATCATACGACTGCCGTTGTATGCAGATTTGATGGTGCCTACAAGTCCGAGGTTGGAAGAATTGCCCTCGAAACTTAGGGCATAGTTGGTGTTATCATAGATTTCCCTGACGATTGTCTCGCACCTGCCAGGCTCGAAGACGCTACCGTCCACGAGACAGTAGGCATCCATGAACTGGCGGCGGAAGGGGTCGTACTTCATGAGGTAACGGAAGAGGTCGTCCACATTAGCCCCTCCAGACGTGGACAAGACGTCACTGAGCATGTTGTCGGTGGAGAACGCCGAGTCGAGGTCGAAAAGCACGAAATGGAACTTGCCATCGCTCCGGCTGCGAAAGCCCTTGACATTGTTGGTGTTGGTAATCCAGTCGCTGGGCCCGACGTAACATTCCAGAGCCATATAGTTGATGTACTCGTCGATGTCAAGGCGGTCGCATATCTTCTGGTAGAGTTCCGGAGTCTTCTTGGACGAGAGCTGAAGGGCAAGCTTCACGAGTTCCAGCCATGCCTTGTTGTCACCAACCTTCTGGTTGTACTGCGCGTTGCTAAGGTCAAACTGGTCCATGTCCTCTGCGTCTATGCCATAATTGCTATATCCATAGTGCTTGTTGTTGCTTTCGCGTATGTTGAACATTCCCACATACTCGCCGTTGAAGAAGACATGGGCAGGCTGATAGTCCTGACAGTCGACGTAGAAGCCACTCTTCATCACGATTTGCTGCAGTGCCGGGTCGATGATGCGAGCATAGGTGTCGTTGCCTCCGTTGCGCACCTGCCAGCAGCGATACTTGTTGTACGGCTTGCCGGGAAAGACTTGACAGTCGATGGAGTTGACGCCCTCGTACCTCTTGTCTGTCTTGACACGGAAGGAGGATTTCATCTCCCAGTACTTACCGTCCACCACTCCACCTCCGTACGCGCGTGTCCATCCTCCGGATATCTCCATGTCTATCTCCTGGTTCACCTGCGGAATGTACGTAACATTACCATACTCGTCCTTCTCCGGGATAAGATATTCGAAGTTGACGGGACGCTCCCAGTCCATGTTCCAGTTGCAGGCAGAGCCTTGCCCATTGCCAGAAACCCCATTCGTACCTCTGGTATATATTCCTATGGTATCGTCGTAAAGGTTCTTGGGGTCGGTAGAAACGGAGATGACAGGCAGGTAATAGTCGTGGTTCCTGTAGATATAGCTGCGAGTGACCACCGCACTTGGCAAATAGCCGTCTGCAACGAGGCAGAAACGAAGGATTGTAGTCTTTGTGATATTGAGCCTGCCTGCCGAACTCGTCGTGCCGTGGGTGGCAGATGGAGTGCTTCCATCCGTAGTATACTTCAGCAACGTGCCTCTCGGTACGGTGACCCTCACGGTAAACGGGTCGGTGAAGACGTGACTGTCCACATCAACCTCCGGAGGGTCAAGCCTCTCGACGGCAAACTTGCTGCCTTCGTTGCTTGCATTGGGCGTTGGAGTGGAAGTAATGCCCCATTCGTTTGCTCCATCTGTTAGCCTGGCATACGAGCACCGTGGGGTAATCTCAGGATATGTGACAGATGCTATGGTGTCCTTGGCAGAAGAAAGCAAGGAGATGGTACCTCCCTCGAACTCTAGTTTGTATGGCACCTGCAAGGATGCCTTGGAGCCATAACTGCCCGATGATGAATTATGGTCGAACCATAGCGTCTTGTAACCTCCGGCTGGCACAGAGCCCTGCGCTGACAAAAGCCTGTATGTGCTTGTGCCATCGGTAATGTACATGCCTCTGAGAATAATGGAAGAGGAAGTAGGATTGTACAATTCTATCCATCCTCCGTAGTTATACGAATTGTCTATGAACTGGTCAAGATTGGCTGTCTGGATTTCATTGATTACCAAAGTCGTGTCTTGCGTCTGTGCTAACACATCATGTGTGTTGAGCAGACAAGCAAGTCCAATTGATAGTCTCCATAGAAGTTTATTGGTCATGACGATTTGATTATGGACGTACTGCAATTTGTACGTTTATTGATTTAGTAATAAGATAGGAAAAGACATGATTAGAGTAATGCACGAGTCAGGCCTCATCTATTTCTTTCAAGGACAGCCCTGTGGCCTCACGTATTCCTTCGTTGGGTATGTTCATCGCTTTCAACTTTCTTGCAATGTCAATAGCCTTGGAGCGTGCTCCTTCTGCACGTCCTTCTGCACGTCCTTCGGCACGTCCTTCGGCAAGACCCTTCTCGCGTCCTTCGGCACGTCCTTCGGCAAGACCCTTCTCGCGACCTGCCTCAAGGCCCTTCTTGAACCCATCTCTCAAGGCCGTGTCTAACGAGTTCTTCAGGTCACGGTATGCCTTGCGGCTGTCCTCGTACTCGCGGAGCTCCTGAGGCGTGAACTTTGCTATCTCGGCTTCCTCGAAGAGTTTGTCGAAGACCTTCTCCCTCAGGGCCTTCGGCCTCTTCTCCAGCGTGGAAAGGTTCTTCAGTACGTAGAGCCACTTGTCATACAAAGTCTCCAGCTCGTCCTCCGACTTGGTGAACTTAGCAATCTCTACGTATATGAAGTCCAGCTTGCGGTAGAACACCTTGTGCGTCTTCGTGTCGCACAGCTTTATCGTATGGCGGATGTCATCCTTGTCGAAGGCCTCGTCCTTCATGTCGAAGTTCAGGAGGGCGATGGTGTACACGTGGCTCAGCTGGAAGTCCCAGTTCGAACCCTTGCGAGCCTGCTCCCTGATGGGGAACGTGGAGTAGAACAGCGAGCGGTCCTTGAAGAACTCCTGGTAGGCGTTCTGCATCTCGACGATGAACTTCTCGCCGTTC
>SFXD01000081.1 GCA_004559785.1 bacterium
ACCTTGCCAAGGTTGGGGTCGCGAGTTCGAGTCTCGTTTTCCGCTCGCAGAGCAAAACGAGCTCAAGGTTCTCCAGCGTCGAGTCTCGTTTTCCGCTCGTTAGAGCAAAACGAGCTCAAGGTTTTTCAGCGTCGAGTCTCGTTTTCCGCTCGTTAGAGCAAACGGGGTAGAATATTTATTTTTGAAATATGATGGAGAGGTGGCGGAATGGTAGACGCGCTACTTTGAGGTGGTAGTGCCGCGAGGCGTGGGAGTTCGAGTCTCCTCCTCTTCACAATAGATTAGGAAATGCGGAAATAGCTCAGTTGGTAGAGCACAACCTTGCCAAGGTTGGGGTCGCGAGTTCGAGTCTCGTTTTCCGCTCGCAGAGCAAAACGAGCTCAAGGTTCTCCAGCGTCGAGTCTCGTTTTCCGCTCGAAACGAGCTCAAGGTTTTCCAGCGTCGAGTCTCGTTTTCAGCTCTATTCTTTTCTATAATGCCCAGGTGGCGGAATGGTAGACGCGCACGTTTCAGGTGCGTGTGTCGAGAGGCGTGCAGGTTCGAGTCCTGTTCTGGGCACAAGATTAGGAAAGGTGAATTCAATTGATTGTGTTGATGCCCTTGTGAAAGGGCATCATTCATTTGGTGCCTTGGATGAGTGGCTTAGTCAACGGTCTGCAAAACCGTCTACGGCGGTTCGAATCCGCCAGGCACCTCTAAACCTGAGTTTGAATCTCAGGTTTTTTTTATCTCTTCAAGTTACGAGAATCAAATAAATTCACTATCTTTGCACCGCAAAAAGAACAATTACAGTATTTTATAATGAGAGACAGTAAGGGAAGTTCCCAAAAGGGAAGAATGCTGGATTTGGAATCCATCTTGGACCTCAATGCCAGCAATGTATGGGATATGGAGTCGAGATACATTGCCCGTCTGTGGGAAAAGGAGCGTAAGGAGGAAGATTTCAGCCAGAGTGAGGAGAAGATACTCAACGTCAT
Organism: bacterium; assembly: GCA_004559785.1. Taxonomy (GTDB): domain Bacteria; phylum Bacteroidota; class Bacteroidia; order Bacteroidales; family Bacteroidaceae; genus Physcousia. The sequence continues at coordinate 978 of SFXD01000081.1, forward strand.
AAGGCTCGCCTTCGAGGTAGTACATTTCAATCCTGAAGACAAGCGCGAGGCCGACCGTTTTGAGACAGGATGGGACAAGTTCTGCCATTGCAAGCCTGAGCGTGGCTCGGTTGCCATAAGGCGCAAGACCATTTCCCGCATCACCGATGTTACCTACGAGAACGTAAAGCACATATCCGCCTCACTATTGCTGGAACTGATAGACAAGAACTTCGGCGGAGGCTGGGATTCTCTCTCGCTTGCCCTTAGGGACATCATAGAAAGTGGATTCGAGATCAGCACGACCCAGTTGCCTGCCAGCAGGTTGCATATAGCAGGCGGCATACTAGACAGGAAGAAGGCTGATGGGTTCGAGGTGTTGGAGATTCCAAAGGGGACGTGGATAGAGGCTATATTTGCCAAGAAAAAGGAGCCTATAGTAAAGGTGAAATACACTCCGTCGGAATACGATGACAACGAAGGAGACTTCGTCAACGATGACTCGGACGATGATTTGCCGTCCGACAACGAAGAAGACGAAGATATCGAGGACGACAACAACGACACCTTCTATAGCAGTTACTCGGATGAGGCTGAAGTGAAGCCGGAGGATCAGGACGGCTTCCCACTTGAAGAAGAGGAATAGGCAAAGGCAATGGAAGCATACCAACTCATAGCCATGGCAGCAGGGTATTTTGCTCTGCTGCTTTTGGTATCGAGGCTGTCGGGTGGCAGAGGCGACAATGATGCCTTCTTCCGTGGATGCCGTCGTTCTCCGTGGTGGGCTGTAGCCTTTGGCATGATAGGTGCCAGCATAAGTGGAGTGACGTTCGTGTCCGTGCCTGGCATGGTGTCGGGTGTGCAGATGACATACCTGCAGACGTGTATGGGATTCTTTTTCGGATATGTATTCGTTGCATTTGTCCTGTTGCCGGTATATTATAGGCTCAACCTGACAAGCATATACACATATCTTCAGGACAGGCTTGGCGACGTGAGTTACAGGACGGGTGCCATGATATTCTTCGTCAGCAAGATGCTTGGTGCAAGCATAAGGCTATATTTGGTGTGTGCCATAATGCAGCGATTCATATTCGACCATTATGGGATAGGTTTCCCCATGACCGCAGCCGTGGTTCTGTTGTTGATATGGCTCTACACCAGGCAGAGTGGAATCAAGACCATCGTCTGGAGCGACTGTATCCAGACATTTGTGCTGCTTTCTGCCCTCATGCTCATTACTACCTGTATCTGCGACAAGATGGATATCGGCCTTTCCGGAGCATACGACATCATAAGGGACAGCGGTATGGACAGGGTGTTCGTCCTGGACGATGCTACGGACAGGCAATATTTCTGGAAACAATTCGTGAGTGGCATTTTCATAGTAATAGTGATGACCGGGCTTGACCAGGATATGATGCAGAAGAACCTGACGTGCAGGACACTGGGGCAAAGCCAGTTGAACATGTGTGTGAACGGGGCTCTCTATCTGCCTGTCAATCTCCTCTTTCTTATCCTTGGCGTTCTCTTGTATGCCTTCTGCAACCATCAAGGGATTGACAAGCCATCGTCTGGCGACGAGTTGCTGCCAATGCTGTGTGCCAGCGGGAGTCTGGGGCAGTGGGCTATGGCATTCTTCACCTTGGGTATCGTGGCAGCTGCCTTCAGCAGTGCGGACTCTGCCATGACGAGCCTGACCACCTGTCTATGCGTGGACATCATCCAAAGGCCAAATGACGTGAGGCTTCGCAAGATAGTGCATCCATTGGTGGCTGTCGCAATACTAATCCTGATCGTAATAGTGAGAAGCGTGAACAGTACAAGTGTTATAGATGCCGTGTATGTGGTATGTAGTTACACATACGGCCCATTGCTTGGACTGTTTGCATTTGGGATGCTCACGCGCAGGTGTACAAGGGAAAAGTTCGTTCCGGTATCTTGCCTGTTGCCTCCAATGATATGCTACATGCTTGACATTGCCGTCAGTCGACATACGGGTTACAGGTTTGGGTACGAACTGCTGATGATAAATGGGTTGCTGACTTTTGCGTTCCTAATGCTGACGTCGGCGAAACTCGGAGCAAACGATGGCCGTTGCAACGGCGACGTTTAGGCTGTCGGTGGTGTCGCTCCCCAAGGGATAGTTGGGAATCAAGAGCCTCTTGTCCACAAGTTTCCTTACCTCGGGCGAGATGCCGTTCCCCTCGTTGCCCATTACTATTACCCCGTTGTGTGTAAGGTCCTGTCCGTAGATGTCCGAGCCATCGAGCAAGGTTCCATAAACGGGGGCGTTGCATTGGCAGAGGAATTGTGGCAGGTCGACATAGTGTATGCGCACACGAGCCAAGGCACCCATCGTTGCTTGTACGACCTTGGGGTTGTACACATCTACCGTGTCGCATGAACACACCACGTGGCAGATGCCGAACCAGTCGGCAATGCGCAGTATGGTGCCGAGGTTGCCAGGGTCTTGTATGCCGTCCAATGCAAGGCATAGTTCTCGCTGGGCAACCCCGTCTGGCAATGGATGCATGACGAAGGGAAAGACTGCAACAACGTCTTGCGGGTTGCGCATGAGGCTGACACGTTCCAGTTCGTCCCTGGTGATTGTGTCATGGGCAAAGCCATGGCAATCCATGTTGCAATTGGAATCATACCATTCCTGCAAGGCACACAGGTATAAGGGCTTCGAGCAAGCCATCATTTCGCCAACCAACTTGTGTCCCTCGGCAACGAAAACTCCCTCTGCCATCCTGTTCTTTCTTTGTGAGAGGGATTTAATCCACTTGATTTTTGCCTTGCTAATCATATTTGTAAGTAAATTATTTGCAAAGATACATTTTTTTAACTGAAATATCGCTACCTTTGTAAAATGAATTGCAAGAAAGGACTCCTTATTCGTCTTGCTGCATCGTTGACGTGCTGTATGATGGCAGGGTGCAGTGCCAGCAGATATATCCCCGAGGGAGAGTATCTGTTGGACAAGGCTTCTGTCTCGACAGATACGCCCGAGCTGAAGGCGGCAGGATTGGACGGATACCTTAGGCAGCAGCCCAACAGCAAGTGGTTCTCGATATATCGTGTGCCAATGCACATATATTGCCTGTCTGGCAGGGATAGTACGAAGCGCTTCAACCGTTTCCTGCGCAAGATGGGCGAAGCCCCGGTGTTGTACGACGAAGAGCTTGCACAGATGTCACGCAACAGCATGGAGATGGCCGTCAGGAACATGGGCTACCTGAATGCAAGGGTAGACCTTCAGGCAAGGAAGCGCAAGAACAGGCTAAGCCTGAAATACGTAATAGAGCCCGGCAACAGGTATTACGTAAGGAACTTGAGCTATGACATACAGGATACGGCAATATCCAGCATGCTGTTTGGCGAGCAATACAAGGTGGAACTGAAGGAAGGCATGCCATTCAACCTCAACGTGCTGGACTCCGAGAGAGGCAGAATCAATGCTTTCCTACAGAACAAGGGCTACTTCAAGTTCAATACCGACTACATCAGATATGAGGCGGACACTACGGTGACCGGCAACCGCGTGGACTTGAGGATGATACTGAAGCCGTACAAGAAAACTCAGAACGGCATTCTAGGTCAGCACCCCACCTTTCGCATAGGCAAGATAGAGTACGAATACCAGGGGCAGGACTCGTTGCGCCCTTTCATCCGGAAAAGGCTCGTGGAGAATGCCACCATGATGCAGCAGGATAGCCTATATAGTGACAAAAGCGTTCAGGATACCTATTCGAGGCTGGCAAGGATGAGTGCGCTGATGAACGCAAACATTCACTTGCAGGAGAGCAGGGAAGATTCCTCAAAACTCGATGCCAACATCGCCCTGATACCGAACAAGAGGCATTCCTTCAAGGCAGAGGTGGAAGGCACCAATTCCGCCGGCGACCTTGGCGCAGCCCTATCCTTGTCGTACCAGAACAGGAACATATTCAGAGGTTCTGAAACATTCGGCATAAAGTTGAGAGGCGCATTCGAGGCCATCAAGGGACTCAGCGGGTATCAGGACCAGAACTATATGGAGTACAGTGCCGAGACGAGCCTGCTGTTCCCGGATTTCGTGTTCCCGTTCCTTAAGGGTTCCTTCAGGCGCAAGGTGCAGGCTACGAGCGAACTGTCAATAGCCTTTGACCTGCAGGACAGGCCAGAGTTCCACCGGAGAGTGCTGACCGGCACGTGGAGGTACAAATGGTCGAGGATGAGCAGGCAGATACAGCAGAAATTCGACTTGCTTGACCTCAACTATGTCTTCATGCCTTGGATAAGCCCCACGTTCGCAGACCGTTATCTGAACGACCCCGAGAACAGGAATGCTATTTTGCGCTACAATTACGAGAACCTCTTCATCATGAAGTGGGGCTACTATTTCTCGTACACCTCCGAACCCCTCAATGCGGCTACCAGCAACTACGGGACTAACGCTTTCACGCTGCGTGGCGGAATAGAGTCTTCGGGAAACCTGCTCTATGCCATCTCACGCATGGGCAAGTCCCACCACAACGACATGGGGCAGTACACGCTCTTCGGCATAGCGTACGCACAGTACGTGAAGGGGGACTTCGACTTCTCGAAGAGCTTCAGGATAAACAAGTCCAACTCGCTTGCATTGCATTTTGGCCTGGGAATAGCCTTTCCTTACGGCAACTCCACCATATTGCCATACGAGAAGAGGTATTTCAGCGGAGGAGCCAACAGCGTCAGGGGGTGGAGCGTGAGGGGGCTTGGACCAGGCTCGTTCAGGGGTACCGACGGAAGGATAGACTTCATCAACCAGACAGGAGACATAAAACTGGACATGAACCTCGAATACCGTACACATCTGTTTTGGAAACTGGATGGCGCCCTCTTCGTTGACGCAGGCAACATCTGGACATTGAGGGAGTATGAAGACCAGCCTGGCGGCCAGTTCCGCCTTGATACCTTCCTCAGGCAGATAGCTGCATCCTATGGATTGGGAGTGAGACTCAATTTCGACTATTTCATAATCAGGCTCGACGGAGGAATGAAAGCCATAAACCCGGCATACTCCGACGGCAGGCACCACTATCCAATCATACATCCCGACTTTGGCAGGGACTTTACCTTCCACTTTGCCGTCGGATTGCCTTTCTGATGCTACTTGCAGCATAAATGTCCCATACAATTTGCCACATTGGCAGTTTTTTTGTTACTTTGCATATAAATATACAATCACAATGCTAAATTTCGTCTCAATCGGAAGCGGGAGCAGCGGCAACTGCTATTTACTATATACAGAAACAACCTGCCTGATGATAGACTCCGGCATCGCATTCAAGACGCTCAAGAGGCATCTCAAGAATCTGGGTATCGAGTTGGAGAAGGTGGATGCCCTATTCATAACACACGACCACGCTGACCACATCAAGGCCGTAGGGCATATAGCAAACACGTACGGCAAGCCCGTATATGCCACAGAACCCGTACATGTCGGCATTCAGCACAATTACTGCGTATCGCACAAGCCAGAAGCCCAGTACATACGCAGGATATCCAAGGGAGAGCGTGTCTGCATCGGAGAACTTGAGGTAACACCCTTTGACGTACCTCACGATAGCAGCGACTGCGTGGGTTACAGCATAAGGCATGGAGACACGGTATTCTGCCTCATCACAGACATCGGGCACGTTACACAGACGATATCCGAGCAGGTCTCGATGGCCGACTATATTGTCCTTGAGGCAAACCATGACGAGGACATGCTCATGATGGGCAAGTACTCGGCATATCTCAAGGGACGAATCAGGGGTGACAAGGGGCACCTGTGCAACAAGGAGTCGGCACGCTTGCTTGCCGAACACGGGACGCCAAGGCTGAAGCATGTATGGCTGTGCCATCTGAGCGAGGAGAACAACCATCCCGAACTGGCACGGAAGACAATGGAATCCGTGTTGAGAAGCTACGGCATATTGCCCGGGGTAGACTTCGAACTGGATATACTGAAACGAAAGTCACCATCGGAAATATACCATTTGAAATAGCGCAAAACAGCCACGGCAAGCGTGCCACGGGCGTAGTTTGGACATAATTATTGTGCAGAAGGTAAAAAAATAAGCCCAAACATTTGGCTGTTTGAACAAAAGTCCATACCTTTGCACACGCAAAAACGACAAAGGATGCGTCCTTAGCTCAGTTGGTAGAGCAATTGACTCTTAATCAATGGGTCCAGGGTTCGAGCCCCTGAGGGCGTACTAAGGAAGGATGGACTGATGAAGTTCGTCCTTCCTTTGGTAATAGGGAGTCTTTAACTAAAATATATAATTATATAATATAATGTATAGGACAAGAACGTGTGGCGAGCTCAGGCTTGCCGATGTAGGCGAGAGTGTTACTCTTGCAGGATGGGTTCAGAGCATTCACAATCTTGGTGCCCTGACATTCGTTGACCTCAGGGACAGATATGGCATAACCCAGTTGGCCTTCAACGAGGATGCCTCCGAAGACCTGAGGCAGAAGGCTGCCAGGTTGGGCAGAGAATACGTGTTGCAAGCCAAGGGTATCGTTGCCGAGCGATACAGCAAGAACAAGAACCTTCCCACGGGAGACATAGAGATATTGGTGGACGAACTGACCATTCTTAACGAGAGTGCCACGCCTCCATTCACCATAGAGGAGAATAGCGACGGCGGAGACGACATCCGCATGAAATATCGCTATCTCGACCTGAGACGCCCATGCGTTCGCCAGAATCTGGAACTCAGGCACAAGTTCGCCTTCGAGGTCAGGAGATACCTCGACGAGCATGGATTCCTTGAGATAGAGACTCCCGTACTGGTGAACAGCACTCCCGAGGGAGCGCGCGATTTCGTTGTGCCAAGCCGCATGAACCCTGGTCAGTTCTATGCCTTGCCACAGAGCCCGCAGACACTTAAGCAACTTCTCATGGTGGCTGGCATGGATAGATATTTCCAGATTGTCAAGTGCTTCCGCGACGAAGACCTTAGGGCAGACCGACAGCCCGAGTTTACGCAGATCGACTGCGAGATGTCGTTTGTTGAGCAGGAGGACATATTGCAGATGTTCGAAGGCATGAGCCGCCACCTCTTCAAGACCATTAAGGGAATAGAACTGCCGCCTCTCCCTCGCATGACATGGGCAGAGGCAATGAGGTACTACGGCAGCGACAAGCCCGACACACGGTTTGGCATGAGATTCGTGGAACTGAAGTGTACACAGACAGACAATGCCTCGTCTGAGACCGTCGACTCCATCTTCCCCGAGGGGTTTGCCGTCTTCGATTCCGCTGCCTACATCGGGGCAATTCTTGCCGAGGGACAGGCTTCCTATACACGCAAGCAGATTGACCAACTGACGGAGTTCGTCAAGCGTCCACAGATAGGAGCCAAGGGACTCGTGTATGCAAGGGTAGGAGAGGACGGTACTGTGAAGAGCTCCGTAGACAAGTTCTATGGGCAGGAGACATTGCAAGTGCTGAGGGATAGGATGGGCGCAAAGGCTGGCGACCTGATACTGATACTCTCCGGCGACGATGCCATGAAGGTGCGCAAGCAACTTTGCGAACTTAGGTTGGAGATGGGCACGCGCATGGGGCTCAGGAACAAGGATGTCTATTCCTGTCTGTGGGTAGTGGACTTCCCAATGTACGAATGGAGCGATGAGGAGCAGCGTCTCATGGCAATGCACCATCCCTTTACCTCTCCCAAGCCAGAGGACATACCCCTGCTCGACACCGACCCTGCCAAGGTCAGGGCAAACGCATACGACATGGTGATAAACGGCGTGGAGGTAGGAGGCGGAAGCATCCGTATACATGACGCAAGGACACAGCAGAAGATATTCGAGATACTGGGCTTCACTCCCGAACAGGCACAGCAGAAGTTCGGGTTCCTGATGAATGCCTTCAAGTATGGAGCACCCCCACACGGAGGATTGGCGTATGGACTCGACCGCTTTGTAAGCCTGTTTGCCGGGCTGGACAGCATCAGGGACTGCATAGCCTTCCCCAAGAACAACAGTGGGCGTGACGTGATGCTTGATGCTCCGGGGATTATAGACCAGAAGCAGTTGGACGAACTGTCGATAGGCATTGTCAAGGGAAATTGACATCTTGGTGCGCTAACTTCAGCATCATTGCCGACAAGGTTCTTGACCTTTCATCGAAGAGGGCATAGATCTTGTCGGCAATGTTTTTCTTGCATCCTTAAAGTTAGTTCAAATTCGTCGAGCTCACGTCATTTATTTTCAATAAGAACAGCGTGTTTCTCATATTGGCCATTAACCACAAGCTCAGCCTCAACCCATAAGTCAATTCTTTGCTCTTGTTTCCAAACATAGACATTCTCAACAATGATATCGTCGCAAGCGTTTCTTTCAAGAATCTTCAGTAGCATATATCGGCAGTAGCGATGAAGGATAGGTCTAACGTCTTTATATTTGGACTCACTCCATCTCAAACACCACGAAAGAACGTAGTCCATTACAGCTTCTGCATGACCATCCACCTCAGATGAGTCTTTCATCAATTGTGGAGTCTTTATCTTTTTTTGATTAATAATATCCATTCCTTTTGTTAATTATACGATG
>SFXD01000012.1 GCA_004559785.1 bacterium
GTGTCGCTCCCCACGTGGGAGCGTGGATTGAAACAATTATAATCTCCCAAATATGATTCGAATCAAGGGTCGCTCCCCACGTGGGAGCGTGGATTGAAACATTAATTGTATTACATTTTGCATGATATTTGCAGTCGCTCCCCACGTGGGAGCGTGGATTGAAACTAACACATCTTTATGTGTGGCCACTAACCACCATGTCGCTCCCCACGTGGGAGCGTGGATTGAAACTTTGCTTTGATATGGTTGCATTCTTGTTTTCTATGTCGCTCCCCACGTGGGAGCGTGGATTGAAACTAGTATGAACGATCTTGCTTGGCAGGTGCGCGGCGTCGCTCCCCACGTGGGAGCGTGGATTGAAACTACAGAATTGCCTCAAGCCGGGAAGGTAAAGGCAGTCGCTCCCCACGTGGGAGCGTGGATTGAAACACGTTGTTTTTCTTTGGTTGAACTCATAGGGCAGAGTCGCTCCCCACGTGGGAGCGTGGATTGAAACCGTTGGTGGTACGCGTCAGATGCTCACAACTGCGGTCGCTCCCCACGTGGGAGCGTGGATTGAAACGTAATGAAATCAGTTTCAATTTTTCCATATACAAGTCGCTCCCCACGTGGGAGCGTGGATTGAAACCTCGCACGCGCGTACGCACACAAATGATATAAGTGTCGCTCCCCACGTGGGAGCGTGGATTGAAACTCCACTTTGCGCGTTTTTTTGTTTTTCGTTTTTGTCGCTCCCCACGTGGGAGCGTGGATTGAAACCAACTCATCTTTATGGACTGCTACTAACCACCAGTCGCTCCCCACGTGGGAGCGTGGATTGAAACCGGTTGTTTCGGGCGTATGAAGGACTTCGTTTTGTCGCTCCCCACGTGGGAGCGTGGATTGAAACTCGCTAAATATTGATACGATCCGCGCCGCCGTTAGTCGCTCCCCACGTGGGAGCGTGGATTGAAACATCAGCTGGTCCAGATAGTCAGCGACGGCGACGGCCGTCGCTCCCCACGTGGGAGCGTGGATTGAAACTTTTGTGCCAGATGAAGGAATTTTAACAAGCCTTGTCGCTCCCCACGTGGGAGCGTGGATTGAAACATCCTTTTGTGTTGAGTACCACACGCCTACAGGGTCGCTCCCCACGTGGGAGCGTGGATTGAAACTCTCGATGGTGCAAAAACTCCACTCCAGCGTAAAGTCGCTCCCCACGTGGGAGCGTGGATTGAAACTCAAGTGTTAGCGCGTTTATCATATCTGTAGGCAGTCGCTCCCCACGTGGGAGCGTGGATTGAAACACAAGCGAAAAACCACGAAAAGCGGCAGTGCGCCGTCGCTCCCCACGTGGGAGCGTGGATTGAAACAAAAGAACTACCACCAAGATAACGAGACATGCCAAGTCGCTCCCCACGTGGGAGCGTGGATTGAAACATGTCGGCGACAAACGGAGTAGTAGCGGTTATATGTCGCTCCCCACGTGGGAGCGTGGATTGAAACCATGCTGACGAATTTGGAGAATTTATGGTTATAGTCGCTCCCCACGTGGGAGCGTGGATTGAAACCATGCTGACGAATTTGGAGAATTTATGGTTATAGTCGCTCCCCACGTGGGAGCGTGGATTGAAACTCCAAGAAGAGAGGAAACACCAGCAAAAATATCAGTCGCTCCCCACGTGGGAGCGTGGATTGAAACTGTCAGTGTTGCGCTTTGACATTTGTGCTTGCTACGTCGCTCCCCACGTGGGAGCGTGGATTGAAACTCAGTTTCAAGTTCGGGTAGTACCTCGTTGGACAGTCGCTCCCTGCGTGGGAGCGTGGATTGAAACTGTCATAATCTTTTGTTATTAGTGGGTTATTATGTCGCTCCCTGCGTGGGAGCGTGGATTGAAACGTACTTTGGTACCATTGCAAACTCAGAAGAGGTCAGTCGCTCCCCACGTGGGAGCGTGGATTGAAACAAAAAGTAGGAAAGACAACTCCCAGGGTCAACTGTCGCTCCTTATATGGGAGAGTGTATTGTTATGTGAGTTGGTAAACATACTTTTGGACAATGTAATGCTTTGTTATCTTTCGTTCAGCACAGGCTGAACGGTCGGAGAAGATATCTTCAAGAGTTGATGAAGTTAATTCCCATTACCGTTCAGCCTATGCTGAACGGTAATACCAAACACAAATAGGCGGTCTTACACGAGGTAAGACCCTACAAGTGGTTTACAACTTATCGCTCAACGGCTCAAAGCGTTGCACTTAATCACTAACACCTAGCACCTAACACTTAGCTCATTGCTCACCGCTCATTGCTCATTGCTCATTGCTCATTGCTCACATTGATAAAGATATATGGAGCAAACATTTAACGGGGATTTGTTTGGCAGATTCCTTCATTTGCCGTATCTTTGGGGATGAATTGCACAGAGATTATGGTTATGGGAGGAAAAACGGCAAGAGAAGAGACAAAACGCATACCCTATGGCATGATGAACTTCGTGGCTATCCGCGAGGACAATTATTACTATGTCGACAAGACACGGTTCGTCGAGAAGGTGGAGAACGCCAACAGGTTCTTCTTCTTCATCCGTCCGCGCCGCTTCGGCAAGAGCCTCACGATTTCGATGCTGCACCATTACTATGACATCAACCAGAAAGACAAGTTCGAGCGGCTATACGGCGATCTGTACATCGGTCAGCATCCCACGCCCAACCATAACAAGTACCTCGTCATCTACCTCAACTTCGCCATCGTCAATGCCGAATTGGGCAACTACCAAAGTGCGTTGGATGCACATTGCAACACGCGTTTCGAGTCGTTCTGCTATGCTTATGCGAATCTTTTGCCTAAAGGAACTATAGAAGGTCTGAGGAGCAAGAATGGTTGTGTGGAACAGTTGGACTTTCTTTGCGACAAGTGTACCAAGGCAGGCCTCAGGATCTATCTCTTCATCGACGAGTACGACCACTTCACAAATCACATCCTTTCCGATGCGACTCGCCTCGACGAGTACAGGAAGGAGACGCACGGCACGGGCTACCTGCGCACCTTCTTCGACACCATCAAGGCTGGCACCTATTCGAGCATCGAGCGCGTCTTCGTGACGGGTGTGAGCCCAGTGACGCTCGACGACCTCACCAGCGGCTTCAACATAGGCAGCAACTACTCGCTCGACTATGGCTTCAACGAGATGGTGGGCTTCACGGAGCAGGAGGTGCGCCAGATGCTCGCCTATTACTCAGGGTGTCATGAGTTTCACCACACGGTGGACGAGCTCATCGAAACCATGAAGCCCTACTACGACAACTATTGCTTCTCCAAGAAAGCTTACGGGGAGACCACGATGTACAACTCCAACATGGTGCTGTATTTCCTATACAAGTACATCGACAACCTATGTCGCATACCTGACGACATGCTCGACACCAACATCCGCGTGGATTACAACAAGCTGCGCATGCTCATCCGCAAGGACAAGGAGTTCTCGCACGATGCCTCGGTCATCCAGACGCTGGTATCGAAGGGCTTCGTGATGGGCGAGCTCAAGGATGGATTCCCTGCCGAGAACATAGCCAAGGACGACAATTTCGTCAGCCTGCTCTTCTATTTCGGCTTGGTGACCATCGGGGGGAGCTATATGGGAGATACGAAATTCACCATCCCCAACGAGGTTGTACGCGAGCAGATTTTCACCTATCTCCTGGAAGCCTACAAGGAGAACGACCTGTCCCTTGAGAGCTATGACATTCGCAAGAAGGAACAGCTGATGGCTTACCTTGGCGACTTCAAACCCTTCTTCCAGTTCATTGCCGACAGCATATATACCTACGCCTCGCAGCGCGACCGCCAGAAGGGCGAGGCTTTCGTGCATGGCTATACGCTTGCCTTGACGAGCCAGTGCCGCTTCTACCGCCCCATCTCCGAGCTGGACAACCAAGGGGGCTATGCCGACATCTTCCTTCGTCCGCTCCACGAGATATTCACGGACATGGAGCACTCGTACATCGTCGAGCTGAAGTACCTCAGGAGCCAAGCCACGGATGCGGAGGTGAAGGCTGCCGTGGAGCAGGCACAGGCACAGGTGTGCCGCTATGCCGACACGGTTAACGTCAAGGAGCACATCGCCCACACACGCCTCCACAAGGTCTACGTTGTCTACCGCGGCGTGGAGATGGTGGCATGCGAGGAGGTCTCTCACCGCTCACATCTCTTCCCCCTACGACAGGGGGACTGAGGGGGGCTCTCATTGCTCACAGCTCATTGCTCACAGCTCATTGCTCACAGCTCACAGCAGGTAATCTGCATGTGCCTCGGTAGAATTCATGGGACATCTCTTGATATGTATGTTACATGAACTTTTTTGTGCAAATATAATTTGTGGCATTGACAAAAATTACTTATTTTTGGGCGATATTTATGATTCAAATAAGTAGTAGTTTATGAAAAAAGGATTATTTTCGTGCTTGGTTGTGTTCGTCCTGACAATTAGCATGGCTGGTTGCTCAGGCAACGCAGGTGTGGAATATGTCGAGAAAGACGGCAGGTGGTTCTATAGTTGTGATCTGGACAAGGCAAATGCTCCAACGTCTAACCTGAAACTGTCCAGCATCGCGGAGAAGCCCAAGGTGGTGTTCTTTGACACATCCCCAGAGTCCATCTTCGGATTCTGGAGGTGTACGATATCTGACAACTACATCGGTATATGCCCAAGTAGCGGACGCTTCAAGTTGTTTGACCATGACGGGAGATTCCTTAGGGGAATAGGCGACGTAGGACATGGCCCTGGGGAATATACAAAGATATATGAAGCATGCATAGACGAGAAGAATGGCTATGTCTACCTCGGTGACATGGGAACGAGGAAGATACTGAAATACACCATCGATGGCGAATTCCTGTGTGTGGTGAATGTAGGCAGACCCATATCCAAATGTGCCCTGAGATGCAGGGAGGATGGTGCGCTGGAAGTCGTCAACATGCCTTTTGGAATGGGTGACTACCAGTTCATGGTGGCTGGCGGTATGTCTGCCCCTACTTACTATCCCGCCAAGATGGAAGTCCCCACGAGGGATGAGAATGGCAATTTCATTGGTTTCAACAACGAGATTTGGACATACGGCAACTCCGGCCTGATGACCTACAAGCTGTCGTGTAGCGATACGCTTTACGCCTTCGACTCGTCAGATGGCAGCAACTATCCGCTGGTGACTGCCCAATGCGAGAACAAGGTATATTTTATGTTCAACGAGACAAGCAAATACCTGTTCATAGACACTTTGGTGGATCCCAAGGTGATATGGAGGATTGACAGAAGCAATGGCAAGTTGGCCAAGGGTGAGATAGAGAACGACTACTTGTATGGCATGTCCGTGAATAATCCAATAATCAAATTCAGGAATGGCTGGTATTATGATTTTTATGATTCGTACGATTTGGAATCTGAACTGGAGACATTAGAGAAGGAAGGAAACCTCGGCAAGGAGGAATTGTCGGAAGTAAGGCAACTGAAGGAGAAGGTACAGGCTTCCGAGCAGGGTGTGATGCTGTTGGGCAAGTTAAAATAGTTTCTTAATCTCGCAATAAATATGTCGGGCAAAAAGAAGATGCAAATGTTTGAAAAGGAACGCTTGAGTTCGTTCTTGGGGTTAAGGGGCATGGCGAAAGCCATGGCCTCTGCAATGTGCCTTACGTCGGCTATGCTGCTGCAAGCCTGTCACTCCGGACGCTCGCCACGGGAGGCGTGTGTGCCGGGATGCAATGCTGACACGGGACTGGTAAACATCAACGCCGCCACGGACACTATGATTCGCATTTCCGACTTGGCGGATACCATCATGTATTTCAAGCTGGACAGGTGTGCGCAGAAGAAGGCTGTGACCCAGGCAATGTACGATGGCAAGCGCATATTGGTGTACGACAGGGACAGCCTGTTCTTCTACAATACGGATGGCAAGGAAGAGAAAAGGTTCTCCTGTCCATTTGCCTGCTTAGATTACGACATGGAGAATGGGAAGGTATATGTTTTCGAGTTCAGGAAACGACTCATAAGCATACTCTCTGATGAAGGGGAACTGCTTTCCTCCATCAACATAAGGAGCAATCTGTCAGGCTACTATGGCCATTACTTTGCGGCATTGAGCGACTCGGTATTTGCCATGGCTATTCCAAATGCGGGCGGAAACGACGATGCGCTAGTACTGGTGTCCTCCAAAGGAAGGATACTCGATAAGAGGGGGCACCACGATACGTTCAGGCCTTCGGGCAACACTTTCATACACAACATGACATGGGACTTCCCCCTGCTGAGGACTCCGGACGAGACCTTGTATTGCGAGAGCTATTGCGACACGGCGTTCGTACTGAGGGGCAACGGGGATGCGGAGCCTCTATTCGTGCAGAGCGTGCTGAAGAAGATACCGTTGGAATGCAGGCCTGAGGTCAAGGGGCAGAACCTGAATGACTACATACTCAAATGTAAGTCGAACATGTGGGCTACTCCGAGATACTATGTCAACGGCAGGTTCATCCTTGCCCAGTATGTATATGGACGTTCCGATACGGATTTCCCAGGCTATCTGCTCTATGACAGGAAAGATTGCAGTTCGCGCGTCCACAAGGACACGCTATCGATGTCGAGACTTCACATGGGCATTTTCAACGACTACGATGGAGGATTGGCGTTTACCCCAATAAGCCAGAGCGGCAACTACCTCCTGATGTCTGGTGCGGGAATTGCACAGGGAGGCATGAGTTCACGCCCCAAGACCTTGTATGAGAAAGGTCGCAAGTTCGGCGATGCCCTGTTGCCTGCAGCAAGTGGCATCTCCATGGACGAAGGCAAGGAAGCTCAATTGACCTCTTTCCTTGCAGACTTCGACGAGGAGAGGCAGACGATGATAACGGTATTGAAGATGAAGGAATGAGAAGACTCATCCTCAATTCCCCTCACCCCCCTCAGTCCCCCTACGACAGTGGGACTGAGGGGGCTCTCACCGCTCACCGCTCACTTCTCACTGCTTTTTAAGTTTAGTTTGAGGAGCGTAGCGACGACCCCATAAAAGAGATTTCGTTTAATCATTTTCAGTTTGATTTTTAGTCGGGATTTCTAAAGTTCCTCTAATGAGGTTTGTTGAAATCTCCACTAAAATCACCACTAATAATCCGACTAAAAATAATCCAACGATGTTTTAAATAATGGTCGCTTCGCTCAAAATCATTACAGAAAATCTCAGCTGAAAATCCCTACGAAATAGGCTCACCGCTCTTCCCCCTATGACAGGGGGGACTGAGGGGGGCTCTCACCGCTCACATCTCTTCCCCCTAAACAGGGGGACTGAGGGGGTCTCTCATTGCTCACAGCAGGTGACTTCCCGTAAACGAAGGGAGCGCACCCCACTTGGATGTGGAATGCGCTCCCGATAGTATTTGCCCTTGTCCAGGGCGTGTGGGGCGTTACTTGATGACTACCTTCTTGCCGTTGGTAATGACAATGCCTCGTGTGCCCTTGCCTGCTACGGTACCTCCCAGGGTATAGGCATGTCCGCCTGTGGTGTCGGGACGCAGTGTCACGTAGTCGATGGCATCCGGGTCAGCCTCGTCGTAGCCGCACATGCCCATGGCGTCGCCACGGTCGGCCTGCCACTGGAGGATGGGGTAGCCGTTGCCTGCCTTGCCGTCGTTGCACCATAGGCTCCAAGCGGAAACAGTCTGGCAGAGTTCCTCGCGGTTGTCGTCGCCGAGCAGCAGTACGTACTGTGTCTCGCTGCCCTGTCCTTCACCCACGATGCCCTTAGCTTCGCTGCCATTGGCGGCACCGCCTCCGTACGAGTAGGTGATGGTGAGTGGTGCGGCAGTGGTGCCAACGAGGTCGCCGTGTGTAGCGGCGTCGCCCTCGATGCAGGCGTTGGCGTAGCAGTTGGATATGCTTGCCTGCCCGAGTACCGTACCGGCGATGCCGCCCGCAGCCTCGTCTGCATTGATGTATCCGTTACAGTAGGTCTCGCTGACAGTGGTAGTGCCTTCGTAGGTGTCGGAGCCAAGTGCGCCTGCCAGTACGCCCGTTGCGCTTGCCTTGCTGCCTGCCAAGTTGACGTTGAGCAGTCCGAGGCGTGTGACATTACCGCACAGGTTGGCGAAGAATCCGGCCTCGAAGCCTTCGAGTGCGGAAGCAGGGATGGTGAGGTTGCTGATGACATGTCCGTCACCGTCGAGGCTGACGTACTTGTCGCGTCCGCATTCCGTGCTGTTGCCGAAGTATGCGCTGTTGAGTGGGTACCATCCCTTGCCTTCGAGGTCGATGTCGTCGGTCAGCTTGAAGTAGGTGGTGGTGCCGTCCACGAGCAGGTCTTGCATGCCCTGCAGGTCGGCAGCGTTGGCAATGAGGTATGGGTTGTCCTCGGTGCCGCGTCCCTTAGTGTCGAGCAGTGTGGCTCGCATGGTTGCGTGGTCCATGTCGAACTCTATGAGGTAGCGTCCGGCAGGTGCTATGCGCCATGTGCGGTCGAGTCCCCTGACGAGGCTGTCGAGAGTCTCTCCGCTGCTGATGTTGAGGTACTGCTCGCTGCTTCCGTAGCGTGCCTCGGTCCAGCTGGAGCGTCCGGTGGTGCTGTAGTTCACCTGGTCGGTATTGCTACGGCAAGCCATGATGCCGAACGAGCAGAACGGGTTGGCGTTGTCGAGAACCATGTCGACGGTACCCACGTAGAGTCCGTTGCCCACGTGCTGCAGGGGCCAGTGCTCGTTGTTCTTCCAGCGGTCGATGGCACCGTTGCGGTTGGTCAGCGTACCCGTTACGTAAACCTGGTTGTCCCAGTTGTACTCATCCTTCTGGTTGAAGTCCACGGTCATGCCCTCGAGGTCGAGAGTGATGTCGTAGGTTCCGTTCAGAGCCTGGAAGTCGGAGCCTCCCTGCTGTACGCTGAAGGTGGTGTGTGCCGGGGTGATGAAGTTGGCGTTGGGCGTAGCGCACTTGAAGATTTCGTTGATGCGCCTGAAGTAGAGTCCTGCCCTCTGCTCGCTGTTAGCCCTGCGGCTGCGGTCCTGCAGCGTGACGGAGCCCGTCCACTTGCCGTCGGCATCCTGGTAGAGTGGGTAGAGTGTACACATGCGGCTGTAGTCCCAGGCCTCACCCTCGCTGTTGGCGTCGTAGAGGTCTCCCTGTACGTAGATGACTCCTCCGAATCGCTTGTCGGCCATCAGTTCGTCTATCTTCTGCCTTGCCTCGTCGTCGGTCATGGAACCCGTGTAGAGGACCTCGGAGATTTCTTCGAAGAGCGTGTACATGAAGTCCTTCTGGTCGCCTTCCTCAAGTCCGTCTATCATGTCGTTGGCATACTGGTAGATTTCTTCCAGTTTGTCGTATACCACCACGCTTGAGTCGATGAGGCTGAACTCGTCGTTGATCTTGGCTATCAGCTGCATCTTTCCTTCGATGTCGGCTGTGCCGGCCTGGCTGATGTACGACGAGATGTTGTCCACGTGTGCCTGGCTGAAGTGGTAGTCCTGCTCAGTGCGTTGCAGTTCGAGCATTTCGAGTCTCTCGCCGTACTGCTGCAGGATAGCGTCGGCAGCCTCCGTGCTGTTGCCCTGGTAGGTCAGCTTGAAGTCGGCCCAGATAGTAAGGTTCTTGTTCCTCCATGGGCTTTCGCCGTTGAGGATGCCGACGTTAAGCGTGCCGTCGGTGACGATGGCGTAAGCCTGCTGCTTGTAGCGTCCTCCGTTGAATGCGAAGCTTGCGGTGTAGATGTTGTCGGGTATGAGTCCGAGTCCCATGTCGATGTCCTTGCTGCCTGTCTGCTCTCCGTTGTGAGGTGCGTTCTCGTCACCGGTGCTGTCGTAGCGGCAGTTGACACCGTTGTGGGCGTCTGCGTAGTCGAGGATGTCCGAGTATACGCTCTTGACGGGAGTGTAGTAGCCGTTGAGGAAGAGCTTGGCTGGTATCACGTCGGTACCGTCGTAGAGTCCCTTGTTGGCCTCGCCCGGACGGTGGAACGCCATAGCTTCGAGCTGGTAGATACCGTTGCGTAGTCCCGTAATCTGCTGTTCCACGCGGAATGCCGTGTTGTATCCGGCAGCCACCGTGCATACGTCGGTGAATCCTCCGCTTGCCACCATGTTCCATCCGCTCTGCGAGTTGCTTGTGGTGACGTTCCATCCCTTCCACTCAGCCTCGGTGAATGCCGGGTTTGCCATGACGTAGGTGATGTCCATGCCTGGGGCGTCAGCCTCCTTGATGGCATCGGACAGCATCTGCTGTGCCCTGGTGATTTCCTCGGCCAGTGACTGTGCGTCGGCGAGACGGTACTCCTTGATGTAAAGGTAAGTGCCGTTGGGGTATTCGTCGGACGGCTCCACTTCCTCGCTGAGGTATGTCTCTATCTTGTCTGCTGCGTCGCCTATGAGGTTGTCGCTGTTGGCTTCCCAGAAGGCAAGCATCTTTTCGATCTCGGCATAGTATGCGAGGTATGCGTCTACGCTGAGCTTGATGAGGTTGGGGTAGCGGCTTGCCTTGTCGGCGGCGGCGAGTATCTCGTCGGGATCCGTCATGTCCTCGGCGGCGTTGATGGTTTCTAAGTATTCCTCTTTGAGGTTTTCCTGTCCCTCCAGGAGATCGAGGTCTTGGGCGTCGTCAGCCGTTTGCCTTGCTATGAGTGCGTAAGCCTCCTCGTCGTTGCCTACGTAGATGAGGCGCAGGCGGTCGATGGTGGACTGTACTGCCGTGGAAGCAATCTCGTTGGAGAATCCGATGCGCACGGTGTCGGACGTAACGGCGAAGTAGAGGTCGTTCCAGTACTTGCCCTTGCCCATGTATACCGATGCGGCAGCCGCCGTGGAAGGAGCGAATCGCTCGTTGGCGAGAATCTCCTCGCCGATGCCCTCGTTGAGCCTGTAGTCGCTGGCTCCTGAGGTAACGTCCCTCAGTCGGCGTGCGGCACGCAGTCCTCCTGTCTCGGCATATACATAGGTATTGCGCATGATGTCCTCTTCCAGTTCTCCGGTCTCGTAGATGGGCGATGTCCATTCTGCCGAACGGCTGAATCCCTGAACCCTGAGGCGGTAAACGCCTGGCTGCAGGCCTGCGATGTCCTGGTATGTGTCGAATGTATTGCCTGAGAATACGGCGATTCCGTTGCTTACGCTTGGTGCCGTTCCGTTCCATGCGAAGGCGTCGACGTTGAAGTCGGGGTTCTTGATAACCTTCACGAAGCCGTCGAAGTCCGCGTCCTCCTGTCCGCAGACGGTGCAGAATCCATCCTGGAAGCTGTGGTCGGGTATGACGGACTCGTTGTTGTTGGAGTATGTCACGGACGTTGGGTCTACCGTTCCGTCGCACAGCATCTTACCCATGGGATATACGCGTGCGTGTCCGTTGGCGAAGGGTACGGGCTGGTCGTCGGGGGTCTCTTCGTTGTCGATGTTCTGGAACCAGGAGATGGCCGACTGGTCGCCGTTGAGCTTGTAGCAGAGCGAGCCGTCGCCGATGTTCTCGTAGTCGATGATGATGCCCTGCTCGCCGAACGTGCTGAAGAGGTTCGTCAGCACTCCGCTGCCGTGGCGTACGAGGTACATGTCGGGTCGGTCGTTGCCGCTGACCTCGCTGCATGTCCAGCAGTTGCTGACAACGGGCGAATTGCTGCCTGCCCATCCTGCGATGGCGGCGCACTCGCCTGAGCCTTGTATGGCACCCGTGGAGAAGCAGTTCTCGATGATGACCTTAGCCTTGCTTCCGGAGTTGGCTCCGAAGATACCGGCAGCCTGCTTGCCTCCTGCAATCACGTTACCCATGTTGCCGAGGTTGCGCATGGTGACGGTACCGCCTTGGGGCGCACCTCCTACTAGTGCAACGCATTCGCCAGAAGTGGCTATCGAGCATGTCTCGTCAAGCAGCAGGTTCTCGATGACGGCACCGTTGCCTATAATACCGAATAAGCCTGTGTAGTTGTTTCCCGTGTTGATGATGAGGTTGCTGATGCGGTGTCCCTGTCCGTCGAAGTGTCCGCAGTACGGAGCCGTCGATGAGCCGATGGGCTCGAAGAGGTCGGTGTATATGTCCATGTCTATGTCCTCGGTGAGCTGTGCGTTCCACGTATTGCCTCCGTACTCGTTGACCATGCGCGAGAACCAGTATACCTGCGAGGCATCGCCAATCTGGTATACTCCGTCCACCTGCGGAGCGTAGTCAGCCTGCGGGGCACCACAGTTGGAGCAGAAACCGTCCTGATAGTCGTGTGGCGGAATCTCCGTCTCCTTCTTGTTGGAGTATGTCACGCTGCCCACGGGTATACCGTCGCATCCAACCTCACCGTTGGCGTATACCGTACCGCCTTCCACGGCGAAAGGCATGGGGTAGCTGTCTGTACCTATTCTCTGGTACCATGCCATTTCCGACTGGTCTCCGTTCAGCTGGTAGCAGAGTTCTCCGCCTGCCAGTGGGTTGTCGGTGAGCCATTCTGCCTCCACGCCCTGTCCGCACTCTTCCGTTTCGCTCAGGTCATAGCAGTTGGTCAGTGTCATCGTGCCCGGTTCGTAGCGCACGAGGTTGCAGAAGTAGGAGAACTTGCCTCCCGAATTGTCCATGCCGTAGATGTAGCCTGTGTTCACGCAGTTGGTAAGCGAGCTGCCTCCCTTGTTCAGCCACGAGCAGAACGCTGTTGCGGGGTTGGCGGAGACATCGCCTGCATTGAGGCAGTTTACCAGTTTGATTGCGGGGTATGCGCTCTGTCCGGCACCGATGAATCCGGCACCTGAGCCCGTGGCTGCCACGGTAGCCTTGTTGACGCAGTTCTCTATGAGCAGCGGTGTGCCGGCATCAGTCTGCACGGCTCCTATGATGGCACCTACCTGTCCTGCACCTGATATCTCGCAGGTGCTGTCGATGACGAGGTTGCGTATAACTGTACCGCCGCGTACGAAGCCGAAAAATCCCAGTCCGTTGGTGGACGAAATCAGCAGCATGTTCTTGATGCTGTGTCCCTGTCCGTCGAACTCGCCGTTGAACTTATAGGTGGTGTTGAGTCCGATGGGAGTATGCGCGTTCTCTACGCCTTCGTAGTCAATGTCGGCTGTCAGCTTGCCCTTGATGGTAGTGAGGTGAGCCTCGTTCACCAGGGCGGCGAACCACTCTACGTCCTTGGCGTTGGCAAGGGGGTAGAATCCGTTCTCGTCCACGGCGATATGGTCGGGCAACAGGTTGTTGCACACGCTGCATCGTCCGTCCACGTCCACGTGCTGTGGAACGGAGGTCTCCTCGACGTTGGAATACGTCATCTCTCCGTCAATCAGTGTGCCGTCGCAGCGTACGTTGCCGTTGCCGTATACCTGCTTGTGCGTGTCAAAGGGAACAGGATACTTGTCCTCGCCCAGTGTCTGGTAGAAGACTGTGGAGCCTGCACCCTTGTTGAGCAGGTAGCATATCTCGCCCGACTCGAGCGAAGACACGTTGATGTACGATGCGCCTGTTAAGGGGTTTGCGGGATCCATGTTCTGCTGGTAGCTGTAGCAGTTCTTGGCTGAGATGGAGCCCGTCGGGTTGGCGAACGACATGGTGTTGGGCAACTCGCATTGCATGATGGAGATGCAGTTGTTGAACGTCGTGGCCGCACTGCTGCCAATCCATCCGATGAAGCCGTGGTTGTAGGCATCTGTCCCCGTCACCTGGTATGCTGAGACGCAGTTGGTGAAGGTGGTGGGGTACTTGGTGTAGCCTATGAAGGCCGCGTTGGAGGCATTGTTGCCGCAGTTGGAATTGATGGAAGTCAGCACGATGGTGTTCTCGAACGTGCTGGCCCCTGACGTCGTACCCACCAGGGCGGCGCAGTTCTTGTAGGTAGCGTTGATGCTGCCATCCACGATGATGTTCCTGACGGTACCGGCAAAGTTCACGAACATTGCTGTCTGCTCGCCTGCGAAATCGTAGTCGAGTGTCAGGGTGTGGCCTCCGCCGTCGAATGTGCCCGTGTAGGCCGTGGCGGTAGTCAGGCGGAAGTTGACATCCTTGATGTCAGCGGTCAGGATGACGTTGCTCTTCTCGTAGCCGGCGGTCTTGGTCCAAGCCTGTAGCTCTTCCTTGCTGCCGATGAGGTAAGCACCGTCCTCGTTGGTCGTCAGCCCTGCCTGTGCGCTGACTGTCGTCCCTGTTAGCCATCCTATGGCAAGCAGGAACCCGTAGAGTAACTTGCTCTTCATTTTTTTTGTTTGTTTGGGTTAATGAATAAATAAATTAATTGTTACTTTTTTCTCTCTTGTCTTGTCCTCGTGCCGTACGGCGTTGCCCGGTGGCGGGGGGGGTGGGGATTACATCCTGACGTATTTCTTGCCGCCGTGGATGTATACTCCCTTGCTAAGTCCGCTCGTGCCCGAGGGCAGCCTTCGTCCTGCCAGGTCGTATGTGGGCGTGGTGGCACGGTAGCCGCTGCCCTGCTCTATGGGATGGGGCAATCCCGTGGGGTCGTCGCCGGGGTTGACTTCCTCGATGCGGAAATTGTCCACCCTGAACTTTCCCGTGCGGTCTGTTCCCACGGCGGCAGTGCCATCGCCTTTGATGCTGCCCGACCTGATGCCCAGCGTGAGGTCTTCTCCTTCCTCCACCGTGACCAGTACGCTCACCTCGCGCATGTATGCGGCATCCTCCATGACCCCCGTGTACGAGGCAAAGGTGCTGTGCTCGCCCTCGGTGAGGCAGTTGGCGTAGGTGCCCGGCGCACCGAAGTACTGCACCTCGCCGTTGGCAAACAGGCGGCCCTGCCCCTCACGTCCCTTCTCGCTCCATAGCAGGCAGCTGACGCGGTATGTGGCTCCGGCACGCAGTCGGCTATGAGGTATGGTCTGGAAGAGGGTGAAGTCGGTGGGCATCGGGGTGTAGCCCGACGGGGTGAAGGCACAGTAGTTGGTGCCGTGCATGCCCTTGCCTCCTCCGTACAGGCCGGAGGTAGACATGCCGTACTTGCCCGTATAAGACAGCTGCCAGCCGTACGGCACCTTGCCCAGGACGTTCTTGCCCTCGGCAGGCACGCCTTCGTCCTTGTACTCGAAGTCGGGATTGACCAGCAGCTCGTTGGTCAGCGAGTCGGCGTCCGACGTGTCGATGTCTCCCAGCCGTCGCAGGGTGAACTTGTCCACCTTGAACCAACCCGTATCGTCCGTCTGCGCACCCGCGTTGCTGATACACCCCGTCCTGATGCCCACCCTGAGGTCCTCGCCCTCGCGTACGGGCACCACGACCCGCATGGGGTGCATGATGGTGTGCGTCTCGTATCCGGCCTTGTACCCGGCATAGGTGCTGAACTCGTCGTCGCGGAGTATTTCCGTGTAGTCGCCCTTGTGCGAATAGTACTGCACGCGGTCGTTGGCAAACAGGCGGCACGAGCCTCTGCGTCCGCTCTGGTTCCACAGCAGGCACCCCACCTCGTACACGCCGGGGGTGAGCTTCTCGGCAGGTATCACCTGGTACAGCTCGAACTCCTCGGGCATGGGCGTTGACTTTATCCAGCACAGGTTGCCGTCGTCTTCCCTGATGGAGGCATCCTTGCTTATGCCGTATGAATTGCCCTTCAGCGTCCCGTTGGCTGTCCATCCGTACGGAATGCCTCTCTGTATGGCTCCGGAGGTGTTGCGCAATACTCTGTTCCCGCTCTTGTAGAGTTCGAAGTCGGGGTTCACCATCAGCTGCTCTGCCAGGTTCTCCTCGTCTGGGGTGTCCGTCCTGCGGTAGGTAACCTGGCTGATTACTATGGCGGGGTTCATGGCATAGATGCGCATCTGATAATCCTTCCCTGTCGTAGCGGTATAGCTGAAGCGGGCTTCGGCATAGCCGTGCATGACGTTGTCGTTCCAGATGTTGGTCTCTGCGTTGCACTTGATGCTTGCCGTGGTCACCGTGCCGCTGGACATGCCCATGCCCACCACGAGGTCGTTGGCCGTGGTGATGGGGAACGTGGGCAGGCAGCGCACCACAATCTGGTACTTGCCCTTTTCCAGTGGGAGCGTGTACTCCAGGTATGGTCCCTTGGCACGTGCCGTGGTGGCATTGTACGTAGTGTAGTCTATGGGCCACACGGTAACGCTGGCACGTCCCACGCCAAGGTTCTGTATCGTGGTCCACTCGCCCCGGCACGACGTATAGTCGGTGGCCTCCACGACGTTGGTGTCGGATGCGGGCAGGTTGCCCCTTGTGTCGCTCACTTCCTCGGCGAGGGCGGCGTGCACGGGGCCGAACTGGCTGGTGCTGCCTCCGTTGGGGGTCATGCTCATGATGTACTTCCATTTCCCCGACGCAATGTCGTTGTTGTATCTGTCGGTAAGGCTCACGATGTCGTCGTATCCGTACCTTGAGAGCGAGGCGTAAGCCAGGCTGTTCTGCCTGTCTCCCATGGCGGCGTACCAGTAGCTGAGCTTTGCGCCCAGCAGCTTGTAGTTCATGTCTGCCGTTGCCACGATGGGGTATGTGACCAGTTCGAAGTATGCGTCCTTCAGCCTGTCGGGTATGCTCCCCTCCAGGGCGTAGATGCGGCCGGTCAGTTGCTGGTAGTCCTTGATGCGCTGCACCATCCCCTCTATGGTGAACGTCACCTCCCTGATGGTCTCGGGCTTGCTCTGTGCCGCAAGGCGGTAGTGCTCAAGCCTGATTTCGGCCAGTTCGTCGGCGAGTTCTTCCCCGAAGGTCTTTGCCGACCACCACCGGCTGAACTGCCATGCGCGTTCCGGAGTCCATTCCTCTACGTCCCATGCCAGTTCCATGCAGAACTCGAACTCCGCCTCCGCCGGCTTGATGTCCCCCACGTTTATCATCCAGAACTTCTGCATCCCGTTCTCGTACGCCTTCGACAGCTCGTAGCTGACGAGCGATGGCGATATGGTGCTGAGCCAGATGTACGAGCAGGGGT
This sequence comes from bacterium, assembly GCA_004559785.1. Classification (GTDB taxonomy): domain Bacteria; phylum Bacteroidota; class Bacteroidia; order Bacteroidales; family Bacteroidaceae; genus Physcousia. Next base: position 16,858 of record SFXD01000012.1, read on the forward strand.
TGCCGAGGTACGAGAGGTGGTAGTAGATGCCGTTGCCTCCGCTGCGCTTCTGCTCCGCCGCGTTGGGCAGCTGGCGGATGTATGCGTAGTTGTCGTCCACCCAGCAGAGTGTGACGTCCTTTGGTATCTCCAGCCCTGCATTGTACAGGGTGAGTGCCTCCTTGTAGGGTATGTATATCTGCGGTATCGCCGTGGGGTCGCCTCCCAGCGAGTCGGTGATTATCTTGCGTTGGCAGGCTATGATGTCCCTTAGTCCCTGCAGCTGTGCGTCCTGTCCCTCGTAGCCCAGCAAGGCCACGTCGTGGCATCCCCTCATGCCTATGTCGTATATAGCCTCGTAGCCCCGTGCCTCTCCTGCGCGCTTAGCCCAGTAGTCGGACACCTGCTCGGAGTTGAAGGCGAAGCTGAAGTTGCTCGTCGTCCCACCGAAGTGGGTCCATTCCCACAGGTTGTCCCTCAGCATCGAGTCGCCGCTGCTCATCACCATGCACCACTTCTTGGCAAGTCGCTTGTTCTCTTCTGCCGACCAGAACGCCCTGGAGGCCTGGTGCTTGGCAGGCCAGAGGCAGTTGGCCCTGAGGCGCAGGAGCAGTTCCATCACCTTGTCGTAGGTATTGGGGCCGATGTTGCCGAAGCTGACGTCGAACGTCTTCTTTGCCCAGGGGAGCAAGCCCCAGTCCTCGTCGTTGATGAACAGTCCGCGGTACATTACCGACGGAGCCTCGACGGGCGTCCTGTCCCCGCTGACGTATATGTAGTCCATGGGAGCCGGGGCAACGTCTGCCCACCATACGTAGGGCGAGACGCCTATGCGGCGGCTGATCTCGAACAGTCCGTATGCCGTGCCCCTCGGGGTGCCGCCCACTACGGCCAGTGCCCGTTCCACGCCTTCGCATGGGCTGTCCACCATCTGCAGGCTGTATGCCTCCCACACGCCCGTGATGCCCGTGGTGTCCACCTTGCCCGCCTCGACGAGCGCGTCCATCACGTCCGACTGTCCCAGGGTGCCAGCCACGATGGGGATGGTGCCCGCACCGAGCTTGCCCGTGACGGCGAGCGTCTTGCCCGTGACGGCCTTGATGTCCTCCACCACGCACCTTGCCACGGTGGCAACCACCTCGTCGTCGTTGGAGCCAACCACGATGACGGCGTTCCTGTCCGGGCCTACTATGGGCATTCCTGCGCCTGCGCTTGCCGTGAAATGAAGGTCTGCAAAAGCCGCCAATGGCGATGTGGCAAGCAATGCAAGGGTAGCGAGTAGCTGTGATAATCTCCTGCGGTTATTATTCATTATTGGTTAATATTGTCGTTACTTCGGCGCAAAAATAGCAAAATTATTTGTAACATCGTGCAAAAAAACGCAAAAAAATGCCGAATATTATTCTTTTCTTAACACAAGGGCTAATGTACAGGTTTTAGTAAGCCCCCCTTCCGGCTAAATTACGGTCGACTACGTGCCATGCCATGACAGAGAGGGGGGCATGGCAGGGACCTACTGCTACATGTGTCCGGTTACACGGTTACACGGTTACACGGGGGTGTTTTTGTAACCCTCCGTGCTGATACATTGGGCATTCTATATGCAAAATAAATATATATTTATTTTGCATATAGAATGAGGTGCTCTTTTCAGGGCTGAAACATGCAAATGCAACATACCCCCGTGTAACCGTGTAACCATGTAACCCGTGTAACCGAACTGGCATCCGCAGGGGGTGTAATTTTTTTCCTCCCGAGGAAGATATATTTTCCTCGGGAGAGAAGAATATTTTCCTCGCGTGGGACTAAAAAATGCCGTTTTTTGTGGTTACAAAAGTCCGTGTAACCCCATTCGTGTACCCCCATTCGTGTAACCGCGGGAAAAACCTCGACCTTGTCTCAGACAACTATTGGAGGAATTGGAAAAAAGCAGTATCTTTGCACCGACAAAAAAATACAAAGACAATGACAAAAGACAACGACATACGGAATGCTAAGGCAGTGGTGTTCGACCTCGACGGCACCCTGCTCGATACGCTCGAGGACCTTGCCGCATCCACCAACCATGCCTTGCGCGCCATCGGCTTCCCCGAGCGGACCATCGACGAGGTCAGGCGCTTCGTGGGCAACGGAGTGGGAAGGCTCATCGACCGTGCCATGCCCGAGGATGCCGGCGCGGACGAAAGGCAGGAGTGCCTGAGGCTCTTCAAGCTACACTACGTCGCACATTGCCGCGACCATACGAGGCCCTACCCCGGCGTGTTGCAGATGCTACGCACGCTACGCAGCAGGGGACTGCTGCTTGCCATAGTGAGCAACAAGTTGCAGCAGGGCGTGGACGAACTCCATGCCACCTATTTCGGCGGATTGGTGGACGTTGCCATCGGCGAAAGGCCGGGCGTGGGCAGGAAGCCTGCCCCCGACATGCTGTACCTTGCGCTCGAAAGGCTTGGCGTTAGCCCCGGGCAGGCCGTGTACGTCGGCGACTCGGAAGTGGACATAGAGACTGCCGCCAACGCCTCAGTGCCATGCATCTCCGTGACGTGGGGATTCCGTAGCAGGGAGCTGCTCGCAGGTCAGGGAGCAATGGTCCTGGCAGACTCGCCCGACGAGGTGGCAGGCTTGGTGAACGCCAGCGAGAAGCAGGCGTAGATGCCGAGTGCCACCACAAGCAGGGTCTGTACCGTATGTACTATCAGGACGAACACCGTGCCGTCCACCTGGCCTACCCCGTACATCACCAGCACGGTCTTGACGGCAAAGTGCCATGGACCCGCACCGTTGGGCGTGGGCACCAGTACGGCAAACGTCCCCACCACGAATGCCACGAGGGCAGCCGTGTACCCCAGCCCTGACGTGTAGCCGAAGCAGAGGAAGGTGAGGTAGAAGTGCAGGTAGTAGCATGCCCATATCGCGATGCTGTACAGGGCGAACAGCAGGGGATGGCGCACCTTGCGTATGGACAGCAGCCCGTCGCACAGGTTGGACACCACGGCCCTGGTGCGCGAGAAAATGCCTATGCGGACGAATATGCTCAGTGCCGCCAGCAACGCAAGCAGAAGGCAAACGGCGGTAACGGCATACCCCGTGGGGGAGAACGTCGAGAGGAAACCATCCAGGGAAATGCCCGTGCGCTGGAAAAACGTAAGGTAGACCGGTATCTGGGTCAATATGGTAACGAACGAGATGACCAATATCGTCAGCGTGTCCACCATGCGCTCGGTCACCACCGTCCCGATGGCACGGCTCATGCAGGTGCCCTCGTACCTCTTGAGGATGCCGCACCTGAGCACCTCGCCAACGCGGGGTATTACGAGGCTGCTGGCGTAGCTGACGAACACGGCGTCGAGGCACGTCTTCGTCCTCGGACGCTCGCCCACGGGTGTCAGCAACTGCTTCCAGCGCAAGGCACGTAATGCCTGGGCCAGGATGCCGAACGGAAGGCTCAGCAGCATCCACGTCCACGACATCTCGTGGGAGAGGGCGGACGCTACGGTCTGCAGGTCGAGGCCGCGGTACATCCACCACAGCACGGCTACGGCAAGTATGAAGGGGAATGTCACCTTGACCGCAAGCAGCAGGCGGTGCCTCATGGTCGCGCCACCCTTGCCCCCGGCAAGTGGGGTGACGGACGCGGCTCGTGAGCCTGTAGCGGATGCTTTCTTCATGTTCTCAGCTTTTATTTTCCCGGAAATGTAATCAGGCATTTTCTGCCCGGCGAGACGAATGCAGGTATCGCCTTGGCATCGCCGGACTTGAAAAAGGCCGGCCGGAATCCAATGTTTTTGCAATGCCTGTTTCCATTTTATCGCTAAATTTTATTATCTTTGCAATGCAAAAGTAACAATAAAACGGGAAGAATGAGAAATGTAAGGCCAAAAAAGTTCCTTGGACAGCACTTTTTGACGGATTTGGGCATTGCCAGTGACATAGCGGACACCGTAGATTCCTGCCCGGGCATTCCCATACTGGAGGTGGGCCCGGGCATGGGGGTGATGACGCAGTACCTGGAAAGGAAGCAGCGCGAACTGAAGGTGGTGGAGATCGACACTGAGTCGGTGGCATACCTCAGGGAACGCTTCCCCTCGATGCAGGGCAATGTCATCGAGGACGACTTCCTCGCCATGAGACTCGACAGGGTGTTCGACGGCCGCCCATTCGTGCTGACGGGCAACTATCCCTACAACATCAGCAGCCAGATCTTCTTCCACATGCTGGAGTACAGGAGCCTGATACCTTGCTGCACGGGCATGATACAGAAGGAGGTGGCAGAGCGCATGGCAGCCAGGCATGGCAGCAAGACCTACGGCATCCTCAGCGTGCTGATACAGGCATGGTACGACGTGGAATACCTCTTCACCGTACACGAGCATGTCTTCAACCCGCCTCCAAAGGTGAAGAGTGCCGTGATACGGCTCACGCGCAACGCTACTACCGACCTTGGGTGCGACGAGGCTCTCTTTAAAAGGGTGGTGAAGACCACCTTCAACCAGAGACGCAAGACCCTGCGCAATAGCATAAGGCCCCTGCTGGCTGACCTGGACGCAAGGCATGGCATGGGAAATGCCGACGAGAAGCCGCATGCTTCGCTGCTCGCCGGGGAGGTGTTCGACAAAAGGCCGGAGCAGCTGGCGGTAAGCCAATTTGTCGACCTGACAAACCTCATTTCTGCGGAATATCGAAGTTAAGGCTAAAAAAAGTCAACGTATGGCAATGTACGTTGACTTTTTTACATATATTTGCATTTGTGTTTTCCTATGTAAATCCCAAAACGTCAAAGTATATAATAATATGGAATTCCTTATTCTATTCGGCTCTGTGGCATTGCTCATGTACGGCATGAAGGTAATGAGCGAGGGACTGCAGAAAATGGCGGGAAGCCGCCTGAGAAACATCCTCGGTACCATGACCACCAACCGCTTTACTGGTATGCTGACAGGTGCCTTCATCACCACCTCCATCCAGTCGTCGACGGCAACGACGGTAATGACGGTCAGTTTCGTCAGCGCAGGACTGCTCTCGCTCTCGCAGGCCATCAGCGTCATCATGGGAGCCAACATCGGCACCACGGCCACGGCGTGGATAATGGTGCTGGGAGGCAGCTTCGACATGAGGGTCATGGTATATAGCGGCATCATACTTGCCATCGCGCTAATATATACGAAGAAGAATACCAACATGGGCGAGTTCATCATGGGACTTGCGCTCATGCTGCTCGGACTGACCACGCTGAAGATGAATGCCAACGAGATGGACCTCGGGCACAACCAGGCGATACTGTCCTTCCTCACCGGACTCAGCGGATGGGGGTATGGCAGCTACCTGCTCTTCCTGCTCATAGGAGGCCTGCTCACGTGCGCGGTGCAGAGCTCAGCTGCCATCATGGCAATCACCATGACACTCTGCTCCACCGGCGCGTTGTCCATAGACATGGGCATCGCCCTCGTGATGGGAGAGAACATAGGCACCACCATAACCTCGAACGTGGTGGCCATGAGTGCCAGTACGCAGGCGCAGAGGGCTGCCAGGGCACACCTGATATTCAACCTGTTCGGCGTAATCTGGGTGCTGTGCATCTATCGCTACTTCATAGACTTCGTGTGCGGCATGGTGGGGTGCGACCCACATGCCAAGTCGCAGGACGTGGTTACGCTCAATGCCGCGCTGGCAGCCTTCCATACCTCGTTCAACGTGTGCAACGTGATGATACTGATATGGTTCATCAAGCCCATGGAGAAACTGGTATGCATGCTCGTGCCGCAGCGTGAGGGCATGACCGACGACGAGGACATGAGGCTGACCTTCATCGGAGGCGGACTCCTGTCGACGGCAGAGCTGTCGATACTGGAGGCGAAGAAGGAAATCAACGTCTTCGTGGACAGATGCGTGCGCATGTTCGGCATGACGCAGGAACTGCTCACCACTAAGAAGGGGGAGGACTTCAACAAACTCTATTCGCGCATAGAAAAGTACGAGAGCATTACCGACCGCATGGAAGTGGAGATTGCCGACTACCTTACGAAGGTCAGCGAGGGCAGGCTGAGCGTGGAGTCGAAGGTGGAGATACAGCACATGATGCGCGTCTGCTCGGAACTGGAGAGCATCGGGGACAGCTGCTACAACCTTGCACGCACCATGAGCCGGAAGAGGCAGTATGCAGCCGAGGACTTCACCGACAAGCAGTACCAGCACATACACAGCATGATGGGGCTCACGTCCGAGGCCCTGAGGGAGATGAGCGTAGTGATAGAGCAGTCGGGATACAAGTACGTGGACCTCAACATGAACTACAACACCGAGCACGAGATAAACAACTACCGCACACAGCTGAAGAACCAGAACGTGGTGGACATCAACAACAAGCTATACGACTACCAGACAGGTGTCTTCTACATGGACATCATCAGCGAGTGTGAGAAACTCGGAGACTACGTGATAAACGTCATCGAGGCCACGGGAACCAAGGCCAAGGCATGACGAATTAACTTTCTTTAACCCGACGAGCCTGTAACATCCTCCCTGCAATACCGTTTCCATATATAGAGAGTGCGGATGGAAGAGATAAGTTTCACAGAAGACATACTTCCCTTGAAGGACAGGCTCTACCGTCTGGCATTGCGCATCACCCTGGACAAGGCAGATGCCGAGGACATAGTGCAGGAAACGCTGGTCAGGGCATGGCAGAACAGAGGGAGGCTGCAGGACGCACGGGCGGCAGCGGCGTTCTCCGCCAAGGTGTGCAGGAATCTTGCCCTGGACATTGCCAACAGGGCGGGACGCGGAAACCTGAGGCTCGACGGCATTGCGGATGGGGGGACGGAATCTCCGGCCGACGCAGCGGACTCACGCGAGAGGCTCTCGATGGTGACAAGGCTCATGGACAGCCTGCCTGAGGTGCAGCGGAGCATAATGGAAATGCGCGACATCGAGGGAATGCCGTACGGCGAAATAGCCGAGGCGATGGGGCTGAGCGAAACGCAGGTAAGGGTATACCTGTTCAGGGCAAGGAGCAGGATACGCGAGGAAATAAGGAAAATGGAGGACTATGGACTATAAGTACATCGAACAGATACTGGAACGTTACTGGCAGTGTGAGACCACGCTGCACGAGGAGAGCATCTTGCAGTCGTTCTTCCGCCAAAAGGACGTCCCGAGTCACCTCAGGCCCTATGCCCACCTCTTCCGCCGGCAGGAGGACCTCCGTGCCCAGGCCTTGGGAAAGGATTTCGACTGCAGGCTTATGGCGAGGCTCGGGATGCAGGCCGGAGAGACGGCTTCGCACGCCACCCCCGTACGGCGTATTTCCATATTCCGGCGACTGCGGCCGTTGTATCAGGCGGCAGGCCTGGTAGCACTCATCATCACGATAGGCACGGCAGCACAAAGGAGCATGGGCGATGCGTGCGAGGCTTGCCGTCCCGCCCAATCTTCGCTACAGGGGCAGGCCGCAGGCGAGGAAGGCGCAGCCCTGCGATGGGACGGGGAGGGCCACCAAGCCTGTCTGGACGACAGCGCTGCATCCGACGAAGACGAAGTCAAGCCCCTGGACCTACAGCATGCGGCTGCCATGAGGGCGCAGGAGCCGGACACGCTGGATTACACGAGATGACGACTTTTAGCTTTTAAACTAACGATAAATCATTGCTTAATAAAACAACACTCAAGCAGAAGCTGTGAAGCCCTTCTTGGAAGCCAAAACAAGGCAGATGGCACGTAGTGATACGCACATCTGCCTTGCATGGTATATTTTCCTGGACGTGTGTGTCCCTTAGGGGCAGATGGTAGTGCCCATGCTGCCGTCCACGTTACCGGCACTTGTTATCACAACCCTGCCGACGCCCCTGTCCAAGGCCTGGAAGGCATTGTCCAGCTTGGGTATCATGCCTCCTGCCACTATGTGGCTCGCCTTCAGTTGCGAGTACAGCGTCTTGTCGATACGCTTGATAACGCTGTCGTCGCAGTCGGGATTCTCCAGCACGCCCCTCTTCTCGAAGCAGAACGTCAGCGTTACGTCGTACAGGGGTGCCAGTGCGCAGGCTACGGTAGATGCAATGGTGTCTGCGTTGGTGTTGAGCATGTTGCCCTCTCCGTCGTGCGTAAGCGGTGCCACCACGGGAGTCATGCCTTTCCCTATCAGAGCGTCCAGAGCCTGGGCATCAGCCCTGTCCACGTCCCCCACAAAGCCGAAGTCCACGTCCCGTTCCATGCCGTCTTCCAGCACCATCCTCGTCGTTGGGCGGCGGTGGCTGCGTATCACGTCCATGTCAGCTCCTGTCAGTCCTATGGCATTGACTCCCCTTGCCTGCAGCTTGGCCACGACGTCCTTGTTTATCAGTCCGCCATAGACCATCGTCACCACCTTCAGCATTTCCGGGTCAGTTACCCTGCGTCCGCCCACCATCACGCTCTCTATGCCGAGCCTGCGTGCAATGTCTGTGGCCCTGCGTCCTCCGCCGTGTACCAGCACCTTGCGTCCGGACAATGCCGCGAACTGTTGCAGGAGGCTGTCGAGCGACCGTGGGTCCTCCACCACGGCACCTCCCACCTTAACCACGTTCAGTGGAGTCTTCTTTCCTTCCATTTATGTCCTCTTAATGTCTCTCTCTAAATATCTATCTCTATATAAATCTCTCTCCCACTGCTCATTGCTCACTGCTCCTATTCGAGGTACGTATATCCGTAGAGTCCGGCCCTGTAGTTGCTGATGAACTCCTTGCCCTCCGTCTCAGTAATCTTTCCGTCCTTCACAGCCCGGCTGACCCATATCTCCAGTCTCCTGACCAGTTTCTTGGGGTCGTACTGCACGTAGTCGAGCACGTCAGCCACGGTCTCGCCGTCGATTATCTGGTCGATGGAATATCCGTCCTTGTCCACGGAGATGTGTACGGCGTTGGTGTCTCCGAACAGGTTGTGCATGTTGCCCAGAATCTCCTGGTATGCGCCCACGAGGAACACGCCTATGTAGTAGTGCTCGTTGGGCTTCACGGGATGCAGCGGTATGTAGTTGGTCTGGTGTCCGCAGTTGACGTATGCCGAGATTTTTCCGTCGCTGTCGCACGTTATGTCCTGCAGAGTCGCGCTCCTCGTTGGCTGCTCCTGCAGTCGTGCGATGGGCATGATGGGGAAGAGCTGGTCTATGCCCCAGCAGTCGGGGATGCTCTGGAAGAGGCTGAAGTTGCAGAAATATTTGTCCGCCATCTGCTTGTCGAGGGAGCGCAGTTCGTCGGGGACGTGCTTTTGGTGGTGTGCCAGTTCTGCCACCTCGTGGCTGATGGCCCAGTAGAGCGACTCTATCTGAGCCCTTGTCTTGAGGTCGATGATGCCGTGTCTGAAGAGGTCGAGAGCCTCTTCCCTGATGTCTTCGGCATCGTGCCAGTCCTCGAGCAGCGACCTCTGCGAGAGCTTGTCCCATATCTCCGTCAGGTCGTGCACGAGCTTGTGGTCCTCGGGTGCCGGCTCGAAGTCTTCGGGCATCTGCGGTGCCGACACGCTTTCGAGCACGTCAATGACCAGTACGCTATGGTGTGCCGCGAGCGACCGTCCACCCTCGGTGATGATGTTGGGGTGGGGGATGCCGTTGCGGTTGGCAGCCTCCCCCAGTGTGTAGACGCAGTCGTTGACGTATTCCTGTATGCTGTAGTTTACGCTGCTCTCGCTGTTGCTGCTCCTGGTGCCGTCGTAGTCTACGCCGAGACCTCCTCCACAGTCTATGAACTCGATGTTGAATCCCATGGCGTGCAGTTGTACATAGTACTGTGCCGCTTCCCTGAGTGCCGTGCTGATGCGCCTGATCTTGGTGATTTGCGATCCTATATGGAAGTGTATCAGCTTGAGGCAGTCGCTGAGGTTCATCTGCTTGAGCATTTCCAGCGCCATCAGCAGTTCCGACGAGTTGAGCCCGAACTTGCTTGCGTCGCCTCCGCTCTCGCTCCACTTGCCCGAGCCGTTGCTTGCCAGCTTGATGCGTATGCCGAGGTTGGGCCTCACGCCCAGTTTCTCGGCGGTCTGCGCTATGTCCTTCAGTTCGGGCAGCTTCTCAATCACCAGGAACACCCTCTTGCCCATCTTCTGCGCGAGCAGGGCGAGTTCGATGAAGTTCTGGTCCTTGTGTCCGTTGCATACTATCAGGCTGTCGCTGTCCATGTTGGTGGCAAGCACGGCATGCAGTTCGGGCTTGGAGCCAGCCTCCAGACCCAGGTTGTAGCGTTTGCCGTGGCTAATGATTTCCTCCACCACGGGACGCATTTGGTTGACCTTGATGGGGAAGATGATGAAGTGCTCGCCGTGGTAGTCGTATTCCTTCTCGGCCTTGCGGAAGCACTCGTCGGTCTTCTCTATACGGTTGTCCAGTATGTCGGGGAAGCGTAGCAGCATGGGTGCGGTGACGTGCCTGCTCTCCAGGTGTTCCACTATCTCCTGCAGGTCTACCTGCACGCTGTTCTTCTTGGGCGTTACGTAGACGTGTCCCTTGTCGTTGATGCCAAAGTAGTTGACTCCCCATCCCTTTATGTTGTAGAGTTCCTCGGAGTCCTCTATTCTCCATTTCTTCATAGGCCTAATATCTCGCGTAGTAGTTTAACGGTAGTCTTTATCTTGTCGTGGTTGTCGAGTAGCGACACGTCGAGCGTGTGCTTTGCCTGCAGGTAGTAGGGCTCTCTCTCGGCGAGCGACTGCCTGATGTACTGCAGCAGTTCCTCGTCGTTCTTTCCCTGGATGAGTGGCCTTACCACCTTACCCATCCTGAGGTGTGCGGCGAGCACTTCGGGTGCAGCCTGCAGGTAGATGGTTTCACCCTTCGAGTTGATGTAGTCCATGTTGTCCCCGAAGCATGGCGTTCCTCCGCCGCACGAGAGCACTATGTCCTCGAATTCCGCCACTTCCCTCAGCATGTTGAATTCTATGGTGCGGAATCCCTCTTCTCCCTTTTCCTTGAATATCTGCTCTATGGTACGGCGGAACCTCATCTCTATGTACCAGTCGAGGTCGTAGAACGACAGTCCGAGCGACAATGCCAGCTGTCTGCCTACCGTGGTCTTGCCCGACCCCATGTAGCCAACCAGGATGATTCGTTTCATGATTGTACTATGGATTACCTTTATTGACCGTGCCTTGCATGCCTGCCCTTGGCTGGCTTGGACGTCTTCTCCCCGCTCTCCTGTATAACCTGCATGCACTCCTCTATGGTCAGTTCCTTCACCTTGTCGTGCATTGCCTTGGGCAGCCGGTAGTTGTTGCCCTTGTAGACAATGTATGGTCCGTAGCGTCCGTTGAGGATTTCCATCTCGGGGTCCTCGGCGAAGTTCTTTATGTGCCTCTCGGCCTCCTCCACGTGCTTGCGGTGGATCATGATGACGGCCTGCTCGAAGCTCATCTTCAGGGGGTCGACATCCTTGGGGATGGAGACGTACGAGCCGTTGTGCGAGACGTATGGCCCGAACTTGCCCGCGCCTATTATCACTGGCTTGCCCTCGTATTCTCCCACCTTGCGTGGCAGCTTGAAGAGTTCGAGGGCTTCCTCCAGCGTGATGCTCTCTAAGGTCTGCCCCTTGTTCAGTTGCGAGAAGCGCGGCTTCATCCTCGAGTCCGAACTGCCTATCTGCACTACTGGTCCGAAGCGTCCTATCTTGGCGGTGACGGGTTCTCCGCTCTTGGGGTCGTTGCCCAGGAATCTCTCTCCCACCTTCCTCTCGGTATGCGTGTTGGAGGATTTCTCCACCAGGGGTTCGAACTCGTCGTAGAAGTTGCTTATCACGCTCTTCCATTCCATCTTTCCGTCGGCTATCTCGTCGAACTCCTTCTCGATGTCGGCGGTGAAGTTGTAGTCCATTATCGAGGGGAAGTTCTCCTTCAGGAAGTCGTTCACCACGATGCCTATGTCCGTGGGCAGCAGCTTGCCTCTCTCGGCTCCCAGCGTGGTGGTGTGCGTGGCGGTCTCTATGTCCGTGCCGTCGAGGCTGAGGGTCAGGTATTCCCTTTCCTCTCCTGCCTTGTCGCCCTTTGCCACGTATTCCCTCTGTTGTATGGTGGTGATGGTGGCTGCGTACGTGCTGGGCCTGCCTATGCCCAGTTCCTCCAGTTTCTTCACGAGGCTTGCCTCGTTGTACCGGATGGGCTTCTGCGCAAACCTCTGCGTCGCCACCATCTGCGTGCGTGTCAGCACCTCGCCTATCGTCAGGCTTGGCAGTGCTCCGCTTGCCTCGCCGTCGTTCTCCGGCTCGGTGTCGGTCTCCTTGTATATGCGTAGGAATCCGTCGAACTTCACCACCTCGCCGTTTGCCACGAACGTCTCGTCCGTGCCGCTTATGCTGATGCTTATCTGCGTCTTCTCTATCTCCGCGTCTGCCATCTGGCTGGCTATGGTCCTCTTCCATATCAGGTCGTAGAGCCGCTTCTCCTGCTGAGTGCCCTCTATCGTCGTATGCTCCATGTACGTGGGTCGTATGGCCTCGTGCGCCTCCTGTGCACCCTTGGCGCTGGTGCGGTACTTGCGTACCTTTACGTATTCCTCGCCCATCTGCTCGGCTATCACGCCCTTGCTGGCCCCGAGGCAGAGTGCGCTCAGGTTTACGCTGTCGGTACGCATGTACGTGATGCGTCCGCTCTCGTACAGGTGCTGCGCTACCATCATGGTCTGTGCCACGGTGAATCCCAGCTTGTGTGCTGCCTCCTGCTGCAGGGTGCTGGTGGTGAAGGGCGGAGCCGGCATCCTCTTCTGCGGCTTCGTGCTGATGTCCTGCACGGCGAATTTTGCCCCTGCGCACTTCCTGAGGAAGTCCCTTGCCTGCTCCTCGCTGGCGAAGCGGTGGCTCAGTTCTGCCTTCACCTCTGCCCCGTCGGCATTCACGAAGACTGCCGTCACCCTGTAGTTGTCCTCGCCACGGAAGTCCTGTATCTCGCGCTCGCGCTCTACGATGAGGCGTACCGCCACGCTCTGCACCCTGCCTGCGCTGAGCGATGGCTTCACCTTGCGCCAGAGCACGGGGCTGAGCTTGAATCCCACTATCCTGTCGAGCACGCGCCGCGCCTGCTGTGCGTTAACCAGGTTGATGTCTATGTCGCGCGGGTTCTGTATTGCCTCCAGTATGGCAGGCTTGGTAATCTCGTGGAACACGATGCGCCTCGTGTTCTCGGGCTTCAGTTCCAGTACCTCGTACAGGTGCCAGCTGATGGCCTCTCCCTCGCGGTCCTCATCGGATGCCAGCCATACGGTCTTGGCTTCCGAAGCCATCTTCTTGAGCTGGGCTACTATCTTTGCCTTGTCCTCGGGTATCTCGTACTGTGGCGAGAAAGTCTCCGTGTCTACGCTGAACGTTCTTTTCTTCAGGTCCCTGATGTGACCGTAGCTGGATGTCACCTTGTAGTCATCTCCCAGGAATTTCTCTATGGTTTTTGCCTTTGCGGGGCTCTCCACGATAACCAGATTATCCTTCATATCAAACGCTTTTTTTCGATTTTGGGCGCAAAGGTAGTGCATTTTTTCCGATTCTTACCTTATTTATACAGGTTTTTTTGATAAAAGTGCTTCTACGCCTTTCCTTATGGAGCATAATCCGAATTCCTCGGGCTTGATTTCGCTCCATGGAATCCACGTTGCCTCCGATGCGTCGTCGGCGGCGCATAAGTCCTTGCCGGAGCGGACCCGGCACAGGAAGAACATGTCTAAGGTGTGGACTTCGAGACCTCCGTACGGGTAGATGTTGGGCAGTGAGAACAGAAAGGCGTCCACCTCGGCATCCAGCCCCGTCTCCTCCTTCACCTCCCGGACCACACTCTCTTCCACGCTCTCGCCGCAGTCGCAGAACCCCCCTGGCAGGTCGAGGGTGCCCTTGGCTGGCTCGCACGCACGGCGTACCACCAGTAGTTCGTCCCTCTCGTTCAATATCACCGCCACGCACGACGCGCAGGGGTTGGTGTAGTATACCAGTCCGCAGTCGGGACAGCGCTTGCTCTTGAAGTCGTTCACCTCGAAGCGGGGCGACCCGCAAACAGGGCAGAACCTGAATTTATCCAACAGATGACTTTCGTTGTTCATACTCATTTGCCATTTAAACCTTGCAAACATACAAAGTAATCCGCACTTTCACAACAAAAACTCCATTATTATGGACGCTTAATTTAAAAAATGTGTATATTTGCAGGGTAAATAAGTTTTTTCAACGATTATGGAAACTATCTCTGCTTGGTATTCTTCCCTCGACCCAATGCTGCGCTTCTACTGGGGCGTGGCCATCTTCGCCACGATAGTGTTCGCCATCCAGACGACGATGTCGTTCGTGGGATTCGGCGACATAGACTCGGGCTCGTCCGACATCGACTTCGACACGGATACCGACAGCCTGGACGATGCCGGTGCCATGCACTTGCTCTCCATACGCAACATCTTCTACTTCCTGCTCGGCTTCGGGTGGACGGGCATCAGCCTGTGGGACACCATCGCAGACAGGGTCTTGCTTGGCATCTGCGCCGCCTTGGTGGGCTGCGTCTTCGTGGCACTCTTCATGCTTCTGTTCAGGCAGATGATGAAGCTGCAGTCCAACGGGGCTTTCTGCATAGAGGACTCCGTGGGCAAGGTGTGCGACGTATACCTGCGCATTCCAGGCTCCAACCAGGGCCAGGGCAAGGTGCAGGTCAGCCTGGGAGGTTCGGTGCATGAGGTCAATGCCTGCACTGCCGACTCGCCCATACCCTCGGGCAGCAAGGTGCGTGTAGTAAGGGTGGTGGACAAGCATACGCTCGAGGTGGAACCATTGGGCAATGAGCCTTGAGCAATGGGCAATGAGCCGTGAGCAAGTCACTTTCCCCATATTCCTATGGGATGTATCAAAATTTGAATGAGTATTAATCTAATTACAAAGCAACAATGTTTATGAATCCATTGACAATCATCGTCGTTGGCGCAGTGCTGTTCGTGGCTATAGTAGCCTTCCTCGCCAACAGGTATCGCAAGTGTCCTGCCGACAAGATCCTGGTCATCTACGGTAGTGGCAGCGGAAGCAAGAAATCGGCCAACTGCATACACGGCGGAGGTGCCTTCGTGTGGCCCGTCATACAGGACTATGCCTATATGAGCCTTACGCCCATCGGCATAGATGCCAACCTGACAAACGCCCTCAGTAAGCAGAATATCCGCGTCGACGTGCCATGCCGCTTTACCGTGGGCATCAGCACCGACCCCGAGTACATGACGGCTGCCGCCGAGAGACTCCTTGGGCAGACGGCACAGCAGATACAGGAAATGGCAAGGGATATCCTTTTCGGACAGTTGCGTCTCGTCATCGCCACCATGAGCATCGAGGAACTTAACTCCGACAGGGACAAGTTCCTGGAGGCCATTACCGCCAACGTGGAGGTGGAACTGAAGAAGGTCGGCCTGAAGCTCATCAACGTCAACGTCACCGACATCAAGGACGAGAGCGGCTACATCGAGGCTCTCGGACAGGAGGCCGCAGCCAAGGCCATCAACGAGGCTAAGGTGCGCGTGGCAGAGCAGGAGAAACTCGGACAGACGGGTAAGGCCAAGGCGAACAACGAGGCCAAGGTGAACGTTGCAGAGCAGGACAAGATAGGTATGATTGGCGAGGCAGAGGCTCAGAAGGAAATGCGTATCCGCACCTCCGAGGCGAATGCCAAGGCAGTAGCCGGCGAGAATCAGGCAAAGGTGGAGATAGCCAACTCCGAGGCTGCCCTGCGCGAGGCAGAGGCAGAGGCACAGCGCAAGGCGGTGGCTGCCGAGAAGATAGCCCAGGCAAAGGCTCTCGAAGAGGCATACGCAGCCGAGCAGAAAGCCGAAATGGCGCGTGCCGAGCGCGAACGCTCTACCCAGTCGGCCAACGTGATAGTGGCTCAGGAGATAGAGAAGCAGCGCATCGTGGTGGCAGCCGAAGCCACAGCCGAGCAGAAGCGCGTCAACGCCAAGGGTGAAGCCGATGCCATCAAGATCAAGGCTCAGGCAGAGGCAGAGGCGATAGCCATCAAGGCAAAGGGCGAGGCGGAAGCAACATACGCCAAGATGAGTGCTGAGGCAAAGGGACTCTACGAGATGCTTGCCAAGCAGGCCGACGGTTACGACCAGATGATAAAGGCTGCCGGCGGAGACCCCGTCAAGGCTTACTCCCTGCTCCTGCTGGAGAAGCTTCCCGAACTGGTCAAGACGCAGGTCGAGGCTGTCAAGGGTATCAACATCGACAAGGTTACCGTATGGGACAACGGGGCAGGCACGGCCGACGGCAAGACTTCCACGGCAGGGTTCCTGGCAGGAATGGTCAAGAGCCTCCCGCCACTGAGCGACCTGCTCAACCAGGCTGGCATGGAGTTGCCCGAGTACCTTGCCAAGAAGCAGGCCTCGCAGCCGGATGACGAGAAGGCACAGAACTGACGCTATACGTCACCAAATTGGGGAGAACGAAGCTTCTTCCCAATTTTTTTTCGCAAAACATTTGGAGGTTTCAACGTATTTCCATACCTTTGCAGCCACAAAACTACCGAAGCATTGCGCTTTAGGCAAGCCCAGATGGCGGAATCGGTAGACGCGTTGGTCTCAAACACCAATACCGCAAGGTGTGCCGGTTCGACCCCGGCTCTGGGTACACAAATAGGCATCTCATCCACATGGACACGAGGTGCTTTTGTTTTTCCCTCCCCCACCTCATCCCGGGCAGCAGCAATGAGCCGTGAGCTAAATGTTAGGTGTTAGTGATTAGTGATTAAGTGCAACGCTTTGCCGTTAAGCAATGAGCCGCTCATAGCTCACAGCTCACAGCTCACTGCTCATACCTTTCCTCAAGATGCCTCCTGAGTGTCCTCGCCGTATCGTCGCCGAAGAGCAGTCGGCAGGCATCCTGCCTCATGTTCGACACGCTCTGTATACTCGTTCCCATGAAGACGGACACCTCCTTCACCCTGAACCCGAGGAACGTCAGCAGACACACCCTTGCCATGCCCTTCGTAATCCCTTTGTTGGCATACAGGTCTGCCAGCAGACGTGGGCAATGCCTGCCCACAGCCCTCCTCAGCTCAAGCCATTCCTCCTCGCTGATCCTATATTCCCTGTAGTACACCTTGCCCCTTATCGTCCGCACGACCTCCTCGGCAAGTAGGGCG
>SFXD01000082.1 GCA_004559785.1 bacterium
TGACTACAACGAAGCGTGTTCCACGCTGCTTCACGACGGTGCTACTTGGTCTCTGTACTGCTAGTATATCTTTGGGTATTGCCATTGCTTTGTATAGGGTGTTGTTATTTGTAAACCCTATGCAAAGGTAAGCATTTAATTTGATATACGCAAATTTTTAAAGCTGATTACGTATGTTTTTGTTTGTTTGCCTTCAATTTTGTGGCTGTTCAACGGATAATATTGGGGTATTTGGTACGTTTGGATGTAAAACACTGGCAATTATGCTTATTTGTATAGGGGACGGAATACGTGATTCTTTACTCTAATAAAAGAAAGGAGTTATTATGGCAAAGATTAGGGAAATCTTCCGTTGCCCCATTTGTGGCAATGTGGTGGAAGTGTTGAATCCAGGAAAGGGCGAATTGGTATGCTGCGGCAAACCTATGATGTCGCTCAAGGAGAACGTGACGGATGCCGCACATGAAAAACATGTGCCAGTGGTGGAGAAGACCGACTGCGGATACCGCGTGAAGGTGGGAAGCGCGGAGCACCCGATGCTCGACGAGCACTATATTCAGTGGATAGAACTGCTGACGCCGACCTCCGTGCTAAGGTGCGAACTGAAACCAGGCTGCAAGCCCGAGGCCGAGTTCTGCAGCGACGAGGAGTGCATATGTGCACGTGAGTACTGCAACCTGCACGGACTGTGGAAATCATGACGAAGTGACACGACACTGCCCGCATCTTCTAATCGAGATGCGGGCAGTGTACATTAAAGGCATGTCGCCCAATACGGGAATTGGCCCTCAAGATGTAAGCGAATTACGGACGATTGTCATCTCAACAGGAAAGCCTTCTAAAAAGCCAACGTAGTAACCATACCAAAGGCTCCGACATTGTTATCTCCGAGTTTGACGGACCTTGAGTCATTATGCCTTTCAAGATAGCTTACTGACCAGTAAGGTTAATAACCTTGAGGCTGTAGGGTTATTAACCTTGAGGCACTAAGGTTAATAACCTTACTGGCAACGAAGGTATATTGGCGTATGCAAGAAGGCACATGCTTCCACCGACGGAGATGGCATTCCGCCGACTATGGCTTGACAATGATGTCGAACTGGTCGCACTTACCCGTGCGGTAGGCAAATTGGCGAGTAGTGGGGGAAATGCCGAACAAGGGGGAATAGGTCCTCACCTTGATAGTCTGCCCGTCGGGCATGAACTCCAGGATGCGGAGCCATCCGTCTCCTCCGTTTCCTTCCCAGCCGCCACCGAGTATCTGAACGTTGAACATCATCTGGGCAACAGACTTTCCTGCACTATTGTCATCCTCACGATATGACACGGAGTCCTCAAAGTCCCCAGGAGAACCCGTATGCCCGCAAAGCACGAGGCGGATGTTGCTGCAGGGATATACAAGTTTGTCCCAGATGTCCTTACCGTAGTTGGCAGGCTTGATGCGGTAGTTCTCGTTGGCGGTACGTTCTGCCGTCCGCTGGTAGAGGAAGGAATGGGTGATGAAGACGACGGTATGCTTGGCATACTTCTCGCTCTCGCAAAGCTTCCTTGCCCAATCCAGGACCTCGTCCCTCGGAGCCCATTCGGCGGCAATCACCAACAGTTTCCCCCAGGTAGGCTCTGCGAACTCGAATGCGGCATTCTCCAGCGAAGCACTGCCCTCGCGGTTGGGGTATGCACTTACCAGGCAATCCGTCCAGCAGGAATTCCTCTCTACGGGGAAGTATTCGGGAAAATGCGTGAAAGGCTCGTCGCCGCGCACGTAGCCATACTCATGGTTGCCCGTCGCTATGATGTAGGGCAATCGTCCGTCGAGCCTGCCCATGCAATGAGAAGCCCACTCCCACATCTGGCGGCTGGTCTGGTTGAGCATGTTGCGGTTGAGCACGATGTTCTCGTTCTGCTCAACAAGGTCGCCTGTGAGCAGTACGGCCTTGATGTTGAGCCTCTCCTTGTTGTCGGCGCACCAGGCTGTGCAGAGTTCAAAGAGGGGCTGGTTTATGTCGTACTTGACATAGCCCTGAGGGTCTCCCATGAGAATCATGGAGAACGACTTCGGGTCGGTCAGCTTCTGGGGGTCTGCACGATGCTGTGCCAACACAGGCGTTGCCAAGGAGGCAAGCAAACAAGCAAGGGCTGAAAACAATTTCATGTGTGTCATGTCTGTTTTTTAGTTTTTAAAGTTAAAGAATCCATTTTGCGCATAATCGTGCCCCGGGGGCATCGAATACGTTGTGCGGAATAGGCAAAGACGCTTCCGCAATGGCAAAAATACATAAAAAAAATTGTTCCCGGGAATTGTTTCCATCTTTTTTCACACAAGGCAAGAAAAAACCATGCAGGGGACATGCACGAATATACATTTTTGGGGCGTGGCTTATACCGCCACGCCCCAAAAAAAAGGATTGTCGTTTATCATTTCAAGGAAACCTTGGCTGCCAGACCATCGGACACCACAAGGTAGATGCCCGGCATGCCGACACGGAATCGGACAGTACCTCCGTCCGAATCCCTGCTGTCCAGAAGCCGTCCGTCGGCATCAAGCAAGGACACCTTGCTGCCAGGAAGGGAAGAAACCGTCAGGTCCCTTCCGTCGACGCTGACCGAGAACGAGTCCTTGGCTGCCTTGATGCTCCCTACGGGAGTGGCGTTGACGAAGGTCGTATAGAGCACCACATTGGGGAGCTTCTCGTTTGTCATGGCGCACTTCAGCCCGTCGTACTTGATGTGTATGTAGGATATGCCATCCACGACGTCGTACTCGTCGCCCAGTTCCAGTTCCTCGCCTGCCAGTTCGCCGTAGTCGTCGAAAGAAGGTTCGCCAACGAACCAGCGGTATACCGTCTCCGTACCATCCACCATAGCCTCAGAGGAAAGGTCTACAGCCCCATTCACTTCGGCGACCTCTATGTCCGCCTGATTGGCATATGTGTACTTAGAATAGCCTTTGTCGAGCGGAAGGGTGCTGAACCGTAAGCGGTTCCTGTCGAGGTACAGTGCCCGGAGCCACTTCAGGGACGATACGTCGATGTGGCTCAACTGGTTCTCAGTCAGTGCCAGATTGTTCATGTCGGGCACCTTGGAAAGGTCGATACTGGTGAGCTTGTTCCTTCCGAGGTCGAGCTGGAAGAGGTTGGGGTTGTCCAGTGTGATTGTCTCCAGTCCGTTACCGAACAGGCTAAGCACGGCAAGACGCGGATACTGGGAGGCATCGAAGGTCTTGAATTTGTTGTTGCTCAACACTATCATCTGCATGTTCCCGGAATGCTGACCGAGGTCGAGGGTCGAGAAGTCGTTGCCCGTGAGGTTGAGTTCCATAAAGTCCTCGGACTGGGGCCACACAATCTCCTGCAGTCCCGCATTCACCACCGTGAGTCCTACCAATTCCTTCATGCCGCTCACATCAAGACAGCCGAGGCTGATGTCGGAGATGCTGAACACGCTCAGGTGACTGTTCGCTTCGTAGGAGTATACCTTGGCGACCACTCCCTCGTGCGTCTGTATGTCAAAAGTCTGCGGCGTGGTGCCCACGTTGTAAAACACGAGGTCTGTGCCGTCACCGTTCCAGTCTACGCAGACGGTATTGTTGTCCACGGTGCTGCGTAGCAACAGCTTGCCAACCTGCGACTGCTTTGTGGTGAATGTGGCAAGGAGGTTGTTGGGCATGGATGCCACCTCGAACGGGGTTGTCATGAGCGTGAGGTCAGGGAAGGAGGGATTGGACATCAGGCAGTGGACACTACTTCCCACAAGGAAGGAGGCGAACACGAACTTGCCGTCCTTTTCCGTATAGTCGGTGCCCGATACGAGCTGTCGCTCACCGTCGAACCAACGATAGGAGGTGGTGCCGTCCATCAGCTGATTCGAGAGGTCGATGCCGGGTCCCTTCCTTGCCACCACTACCTCCTGCTGCGGAGCGTAGGTAAAGATCTCCAGCCCCTTCAGGTCGGGCAGGGTGGTAAAATCGAAGCGGTTGCCCTCGCATTTGAGGTGCTTCAGAGAAGTCTCCGTCGGCAGCACGAGCGTGGATATGCTGTTACCGG
This sequence comes from bacterium, assembly GCA_004559785.1. GTDB lineage: Bacteria > Bacteroidota > Bacteroidia > Bacteroidales > Bacteroidaceae > Physcousia. Next base: position 4,044 of record SFXD01000082.1, read on the forward strand.
AGATGTTGAGGCTGGTCATCAAGCTGCAATAGTTGACGTTCAGTTCCGTAAGGTTGTTGTCACTCAGATCCAGGGTCTGCATCATGTCAGCATCCTTGAATGAGACAGATGTCAGCCTGTTATGGCTGAGGTCAACATTGTGCAGGGTATAGTTGTTGTCGGTAAGCGTCACCTCCGTGAGGTTGTTGTTACTGAGATATATGTCATGCAGCAACGACTTGTTGTACGCATAGTTGGCACCAGCCACGTTGAGCGTGCCGAAGTCGTTACCGGTCATGGTGAGGGTCTCCAGCGACTTGTTCCATCCGAGGTCTATCGCCTTTAGAGCGGTGTTCTCCAAGCGAAGCCACCGCAGGGCCCGTGCGCGGGTAACATCTATCGACTGTAGGTGTACATCGCATATTGCCAATGCCGTGAGCAGTTCGTCCTGAGGCACATATACCACGACACGGCGGTCCTTCTGTACCTTGCCCACGACATTGGGCTGGGCTGCCAGCGATTCGGTGGTAACGGTGTATGGTACCTTACTGCCGTCGCCGAAGTCCACGTAGAGGGTCTTGGGGGTCTCTGCCGTAGCTCCAGACATTCCCACCATGAAAGCCATTTCCCCGTCGGACGATACAGTAAACGACAGAGTCTCTACATCTTTGCCGTATTCCTCTGCAGTCTTCACGACGAACTTGTCGGTACGCAGCGGAAGTGACTCGAGCTTCAGGTCGGGGAAAGCATCGTTGGCAAAGGCCAGATATACACTGTCCGCAGTAGCCTTGAGCAATGTCACCTTTCCCGTTTGGACATCGAACGTGAAGTAACTCTCGTCCAACTGAACAAGGGCATTGGCATTTGCCTCGTCCACTGCAAACAGAGCAGCCGTAGTGACCGTACCCTCACGCAGCACCATACTGGAGAGGTCCAGTTCGGCACCCTCGCAATAGGTCTTGCTGACAGGAATGTTCCTCTGGTAGTAGTCGTACGTCTGCCACTCTGTCGATGGCAGAGGCAAGGTGGAGAAGCCAAAGTAATTGTTGGAGAGTATCACCTCCAGCAGGTTAACATTGGCCGAGAGGTCAATGTTTCTGAGCTGGTTGTTGCCCACGTTGATGTAACGCAAGTACCTGTTGGCAGATAAGTCCACGTTGGTCAGACGGTTGCCGGAGAGGGAGAGACGTATGAGATTGGGGTTGTTGCTCACGTCAATGGAGGTTATGTCTATGTCGGGATTCACAGTACCCGATTCATGCTGGCAGTAGAACTCCTGGAGGAGAGTGTTCTTGCTGATATCAATGTCCGTGATACGAGTGTCGCTTATGTTCAGTATCTGCAGTTGTTCGTTCTTGGAGACATCCAGCCTCTCCACACTCGTCCCATCAATGGACAACTGCAGCAGGTCGGGGCAGACGGAAGGGTCAACCTCGGTAATGTCGGGATTGCCCCAGCAGGTGAACACTTTCAGTTTCGGATAGTCCGCCAGGGTAAAATCGGGCGAGAGGTTGCCAGTCTGCTCTATGGATAGTATCATGAGTTCGGGCTGCTTGCCTATGCGGAAGTAGCCCTTGTTCATGGGACTGTCCGTCACCTCTATGTATTTCAGTCTGTGGATGGCCGACAGGTCCAAAGATTCCAGTTCGTTATGCTTCATGAAAAGAAACTCCAGATTGACGAGCTTCGAAAGGTCTGCCTGGGTAATGTAGCATCCATCGAGGTTGAGCATGACGATGTTCTCCGCCTCTCCGTATATGCGTATAAGACCATTCACGGGATTGCACGTGAATGACGTTCCTGTCCACTCGCCTGTGGTGGGATTGAGTACGGCTGGTACAACTTCCTTCTCTTCCGGACCATTACCACAGTCCACATCTATGTATGCCTTATCGGCATTGCCGCCCAAGAAGATGGTACACGCCGGGGACGTTGTCCTAAGCGTGATGATGGGTTCCTCGTCTTGCGCACACAATGACAGGGGTACGGCTACAAGCATCATTAGAGCAGTCAATAGCCCTTTAATTGAAATAGTCTTTTTGTTCATGTTTTCCTTTGTGATGTATGAGTATATATAATAATATGTATATGTGTGTGATTGGCCACTCTAATCTCTCAACTCTCAGCTCTAATCACTAACCACTACGGTACGGGAATGCGAGCCATTGACCCTGAATATGTAAGGCGCGGCAGGAAGCGAAGAGAGGTCCAACACAGCCTCGTCGCCATCGAACGTACGCCTGTATGCTACTGTTCCATTCATGTGGTATACACATACGTCAAGCGACTTGGAGCCTGCAAGGAAGACGCTGTACCTGCCTCCTCCAACGGCATCGAGTAACAACCTGCCCGCATCGCTTGAAACGCCCCTGACACCGTCAGAGCCTACTGCCCGGCGCAACACCTCCTTGAGACCTTCATAGGCATCGAACTTGCCGGCACCGAACTGCATCTTGACGGCAGCATCTACCTGAGCATCCCGGATGGCTGTCTTGGAGATTATGTCCTTTACCTCACCGACAGTGAGCGTGGGGTCAGCCTCCAGCCATAGGGCGATGGCTCCTGCCACATGGGGCGCCGCCTGCGACGTACCCTGCAAACCGACCCAGTTGTAGGGACGGACAGTGGCAGGCTTCTGGGCGGCAATCTCCTGCTCGTATGTGGTGTAGTATCTGTTGGTGGAAGATACAATAATAGCTCCCGGCGCACACACATGAGGCCGTGTGGTGCCGTCGTTCAAGGCTCCATAACTGGTGAAGAAGGATACATCGCCGTATGTGAAGTCGTACGAGGCTCCGGGGGAATAGAGGTATCCGTCTATCGAGCCCCAGCAGTCCGACGTATTGTACGAACCTACCACTATGGTGTTGTCCCCACATGCTATGCTGTTGATGGAACCATCAGCACTACCAGGAGACCATCCATCTACGGTCACTCCCTTGTACGTGCTGTAGTTGGTGAACTGAGTCATCATCTGGGCGGAGTTGCAGTACATCTCCACACGGTCACCTTCCTCGCCCGTGACCTCCAATCCCACCATATACTGGCCGTTGGCATTGGAGGTCTGTTTGTCCGACAACTGGAAGTCAATGACATAGTAGAACCTGCCTGTCGCTTCGTCGGTGGTGGCAAGCAGTCCTATCTGACCCTCGAAATGCTTCGCAAGGTCCTCGGACACAATATCGCTACTGTCGTACTTCCAACTGTCCGAGGTAACCCAGTACTGACCTTTCTCGAAATTGGAGTCCGTCAGGGCAAAGCGAGTGGAAACCTTGCCTCTCGCCGCATTGTATATGACCACCTGTACCTTGACAGGACGAGAAGTGCTGTTCCACACCTGTGCGCCTCCGTACCTAAGATTCTTGTACGCGAGCCCTTCCCCGTTGCTTTCGGGGATATCGTAACCCTTAAGGAACGACCTTACCACCGCATCGGCGGCAGTGAGGTTCTTCTTGACAGCCACGTTCATGTCTCCCTCGTTGCCCGAAGAGAGGACGATGATGGGATTGTCCTGCTTCATCACAGCATCAAAATACTGGTTTATGATGTCATTACCGTCGTGCGAACCGAGATTGGATCCAAGCGAAAGGTTGATGACACTTCTCTTCTGCGGAGCGTCGTCACCGTTCCCCCAGGCATACTCCAGCACGCGCTCCACGCCGTAGGCTATGGTGGCATCTGCCAGAGCCTTGGATCCTGCCGCAACGATTTCTGAGCCGTATGCCACACCGTAGTAAGGGTTTGAGGCGGTCTTTACATCAGCTTTGGCTTCCGCCTTCAAAGGCTCAGCCACGGTAAGTTCGTCCATATAACTGCCGGTCATGATGCCCAGTGTATGTGTCCCGTGATTGTTGTCCTTGTTGTCGGTAGAGAACAGCAGGAGATCGTTGCCCGTAATGACCTTCTCGCTGGCATTGCCGTTGTCGTCCACCGTGATGTTGGAAAACACCCTTACCCTCGACTTGCCGTCGGCACCCTTGAAGTTGATGTGGTTGGGGTCTATGCCCGTATCGACTATTCCGCACACCACGCCCTTGCCCGTATATGCCTGGGGAAGACCCTGACCCTGGTGTATCTTGTCCACGCCAGTAGCGGCTCTGGCATTGCGGAGCATGGGACGGTAAGTGTTGCCGAACTCCATCCTCCTGACGCATGGCAGCGAGGCGACACGCTCCACGTTGTCGAGGGCTACGTTGGCAAAGGCAAATCCGAGACGGCTGTGTAGTACCTCCGCCCCACTCTCACGGAGGGCTACTGTATCAGCATCGTCCGTCAGCCTTATCATGGCAAAAACCTTATCCACAGATCCCGTGCCGCTCATGCCGAGACGCGAGCAACGTCTTTGAAACTGGTAGTCAGCGGCATTCTTGTGCTGAAGCCTCAACTCTCGCAGGCGAGCCCTGCTGGTAAGGCTGAGCGTGTTCTGTGCCGCGACCTGAAATGCGAGTCCACACAGAAATATCACAACAAATCCAATTCTCATTCTATATATCCTGTCTTTATCTTGTTAAAACAATCATGGCAGAAGGGAAAGGGCTGGCGTACGGAAGACGTCCATACGCACAATGCCTTTTCCCTCCTGCCACCAGAAAGTATACCTATATCTCCGAGATGGGG
>SFXD01000083.1 GCA_004559785.1 bacterium
CATCAGTTGGCGTTGCATGGGAGTAAGATGTGCCTCAGAGAAGTTTTCCATAGCGACAGGTTGCAGTTGCTTTCTTCCTCGGAATGAGAAAGCAAGGGAAATCATAGCCATAACAGCAAGCGCAAGAGACAACCGCTGATTGGACAAGCTCCATATCATTGCCGCCGAATACCGCATCTCTGTGTTGAACATCACCTTCCAACGTCCATTCTCCTTTCCTACAGTATAAGTGATATACGCCCTTTCGCGCAGACGAGGCTCACGAAGAAATAGGCGAAGTGTCTCATCGCCCACTGCAATAGTCATAGTCTCACCTTCGGCATGACTTATGCTCTTGTAAGCCCGTATAGAGTCCTGGCGCATGGTCTCCACGCCCTTCTCGTTGATAGTCTTGGCGAGAGCCTGCCGCATGTCGCCCTCAATCGCTCTCTCCGCACTGCGATAGCTCCCGTAGCTTGTCATCAAAGTTGTGAGACACAGGGCAATAAATATCAATATCCGAAGTTCCTTCATAATCAATTATTATAGTATCAAAATTACTCACTAACAAAATTACGCCACCATTCAGCCAATGGAGAGGGACAAGACAACAAACCATCGTTTGACTGGAGGATAGGTTTCCTGCGTCCCTGCTCCTTCCACACCTTCAGTCTTTCGATGATATCCCTTCTGATTTCCATAAACCGATTCTTTTGCCCATTCACACTGATAAATGCAGATTTGTGTATGTTTTATACACTTTTCCGCAGTTGTTGGTGCAAAATAACATATTTCCTTTGGATTCCGCAACAAAAATCCCTGAAACTTTTCGCATTGTCATAAATGATATACATCAGCGAAAATAAAGGTAGTTATAGTGGCTTTCTAAAATGAGAGAAGAGAGCCAAGGCTCTCTTCTCTCAGGTCGGGATGACAAGACTCGAACTTGCGACCTCGCGCCCCCCAGACGTGTGCGCTACCAACTGCGCTACATCCCGCTCCGTTCAATTTTGCGTTTGCAAAGGTATGCGTTTTTTTTGTTACTTGCAAATTTTTCCGTAACTTTGTACTCAAATTAAGCGAAAATGATATTTATGCGATGAGTATTGACATAATCCCATCACCTAAACTGAGTGCAAAGGTCGTATTACCTGCCAGCAAAAGCATAAGCAACAGAGCCCTCATCATACATGCCTTGACACGGGACGGCATGCCTGCCTCTACCCAATCGGTCGACACCCTGAAGAATCTGTCGGACTGCGACGACACGCGCGTCATGACAAATGCCCTTGCCATGATGCCAGACGAAATTGACATCAAGGCCGCTGGTACTGCCATGAGATTCCTTTCCGCCTACCTGTCGGTAGTGCCGGGCACACATACCATAACTGGAACTGAGAGAATGAGACATCGTCCCATAGGAATACTCGTAGATGCCCTGAGGCAACTGGGGGCAGGTATCGACTATGTGGGAGAAGACGGCTTCCCTCCACTTCGCATCACTGGAGGGAGACTTGCTGGTGGCAGGATTAGGTTGCCGGGCAATGTCAGTAGTCAGTACGTCAGCGCATTGCTCATGGTAGGTCCAAGGTTAGACGAAGGGCTGACCCTTGAACTGGAGGGAGACGTAGTGAGCCGCCCCTACATAAATATGACTGCAAGTATCATGCGGCACTTTGGGGCATGTGTGGAATGGATTTCTGACCACGAGCTGCATGTCGACAACGGAGGCTATCGGCTTTCGGGGTACCATATAGAAAGTGACTGGAGCGCGAGCAGTTATTGGTACGAGATGCTGGCTCTGTCCAAGGATCCTTCGTCGTGCGTGGTACTGCCAGGCCTGCTTGAAGACAGCCTTCAGGGCGACTCTGTGGTGAGGGAACTGTTTGAACCTTTGGGCGTGCAGACCACATTCCTCCAGGATGAAGACGGCATTGGCGGGGCTTGCCTGACAAAAAAAAGCACCCGCTGCCAGTGTATGGAGCGTGACTTGGTGAACTGCCCGGACCTTGCCCAGGCCATGGTGGCTACGTGTGCGCTGATGGGGGTGCCTTTTCGCTTCACGGGATTGCAGAGCCTGAGAATCAAGGAGACCGACCGCCTGTCAGCCCTGCGCGTGGAATTGTCCAAGCTTGGCTATGATGTCAGGGAGGAGGGCGGAAGTGTGCTCTGTTGGGACGGCACGAGAGTAGCAGCACAGGAATGCCCCTCGATAGACACCTACGACGACCATAGGATGGCGATGTGCATGGCTCCTGCCAGCATGGTGAAGGGCAGTATACGAATCAACAATCCCGAAGTGGTGAGCAAGTCCTACCCAGGATTCTGGAACGACCTGAGGGCTTGTGGCTTCAAGGTAATAGGGAGTTAGGGAGATGCAGTTTGCCGTATTATGCCTGGCCGGGCTCCTCCTGCTCGGCGGAGTGGCTGCCGTGGCACACCTGCTGAGGGAGAGACATTACCGAAGGAAGGTGGAGAGTGGGGAGATGAGCATGGAAGAAGTCCCTGCCGAGTCTGCCATAGTTGACATGGAATGCTGCGGGCAGCACGAGGTGTGCGAGAAGGACAGCCTGCTTGCAGCAGTGAGCAGGGGAATAGAATACTACGATGACGAGGAACTGGACAGATTCCGTGGCAGGGATGGGGCAGGGTATGACGAAGAAGAGGCTGAGGAGTTCCGCAACATATTCTATACCATGCGTACCGACGAGGTGGCAGGATGGGTAAGGAGTCTGCAATTGCGGCAGATTAGCCTGCCGGATCAGATAAAGGACGAAGTACTCCTCATAGTAAGGGAAAGAAGAGAAGGGTAGGCAAAAGCATTGTTGCCCCGCAATAATAAGGCATGCGCGTACGTTATAATATATAATGTGATGGCAACCAACTGAGATGCTGAATGTACGCATTGGCAACTGGGCTTCACGGTAGATAGTAATAGTTGACGGGAGAACGAAGATGAATGTAGGAAATACATCGGGCGTAGGATATGTCCGCACAAAAGGATGGATGACCTGTGGCGTTGTGCTGCTGGCCGTGCTGTGCGTACTATGTTCGTGCTCGACGAAGAAGAACACCCCTACCACCAGGTTCTACCATGCCACTACCGCAAGGTTCAACACTCTGTACAATGGGCAGGTTGCCTTCCTTGAGGGGCAGGAGGCGCAACTAAAGGGTCATAGGGACGACTACAACCAACTGCTGCCCATGTATATGAGTACGGACAAGAAGACGGCAGCCATAGGCAAGAGCAACTACGAGACGGCCATAACGAAAAGCGAGAAGGCGATAAAGGTACATAGCATCAAGAAGAAGCCTACGTCCAACAGCAACAAGCGGAAGACTGCCAAGGAGAAAGAGTACTTCGCGCGCAAGGAATTCAATCCATATCTCTACCATGCATGGCTCACGATGGCGGAAGCCCAGTTCAACAAGGGCGAGTTCATTGAGGCTGCCAGCACCTACAACTACATTCTGCGCCTGTATGCCACCCAGCCAGAGGTGGCGAGCGTGGCAAAAGCCATGCTGGCAAGGTGCTACGTTGCGTTGGAATGGGCATACGATGCCGAGGATGTGCTAAGCAAGATGAAACGTGACAGCATTTCGCCCCGTGGCAGCAGGGAGAGGGACAATACCATGGCTGCATACATGATATTGACGGGAAAATACGAGGAAGCCATTCCATACCTCAAGAGCACGATAAAGCATGTCAAGCCAAAGCAAAGCAAGCCGCGGTTGAATTTCCTGCTGGGACAACTATACAAGGAGACGGGACAGAATGAACTGGCATACAGTGCCATGTCAAAGGTGATACGGTCCAATCCGCCCTATGAGACGGCTTTCAACGCACGAATCCTGCAGACCGAGGTGATGCCAAAGAGCAAGTTCAAGCAGATGATTTCAAGGCTCAAGAGGATGGCACGCAGCGACAAGAACAAGGACTATCTGGACAAGGTGTACTATGCCATGGGGAACATATACCTCAATGCGGGTGACACGCTCCATTGCATATATTCGTGGGAGAAGGGAGTCAAGGAGGCAACGAAGTCCGGACCCGACAAGGCCGTACTGCTGCTTAGGCTGAGCCAACTTTACTGGGAAAGGGAGGAGTATATCGAGGCTGCACGTACCTACAAGGAGTGCGTTGCCATATTGGACAAGGAACATGAGGAGTACAAGGAGAGCGAAAGGAGAAGCAAGATACTGACAGAACTTGAGCCTCACCTGAGTGCCATCAAGCTGCAGGACAGCCTTCAGGTGCTTGCCAAGATGCCGGAAGCGGAGTACATAGCGGCAATTGACAGGGTGATAGAAGAACTGAAGAAGAAGGAAAAGGAGGAGGAGAAGAAACTCGACAGTCAGAATGCACAATCCAACGTAGGCGACAGGACGGCTGGCAATGCCGCCAACGCAGGCAGGCCCAATACGCAGGCTGGCAATGCCATGGCGGCAGGTGCAGGTACAGGCAAGTCCGGGCCATGGTACTTCTACAATCCCACCACCGTAAAAAGGGGAATGTCTGACTTCCGCAAGAAATGGGGCAACAGGGCAAACGAGGATTTCTGGAGAATAAGCAACAAGCAGAACCTGATGGCCAAGGATGATTCCGAGGGAGGATATGACTATGGCGACGATGAGGCTGGAGTGACAGAGGCAGGCGACTCTACCATGACCGGAGGAATGGAAGAACTGAACGACTCTCTCGCCAACGACCCTCACAACAGGGAGTATTACCTGAAGCAGATACCCTTTACGGAAGACCAACTTGCTGAGTCCAATGCCCAACTATGCAACGGACTTTACAATGCGGGCATCCTGGAGCAGGAAAAGCTGGAGGACTTCCCTCTGGCGGAGAAGACTATGCTGAGGCTGATAGCCGACTTCCCTGAGCACGAGGAAATGGACAACGTATACTACCACATGTTCCTGCTGTATGGCAGGATGGGGCAGCCAGAACAGGCAGAGCACTACAGGACTTTGCTTCTGGAGCAGTATGCGGACAGCAAGTTGGCGCAACTGATAGGCAATCCAAGGTATGAGATGATTTCGCGAAACGGAAAGCACATCGAGGACTCTGTGTACCAGGCTGCTTACCAGGCATATCAGGCTGAGAACTATGCGGAGGTGGAGAGCAACTACCAGTTCAGCACCGAGAATTTCCCGCAGGGAGCCAATAGGGCAAGGATTATGTTCGTCAGGGCAATGAGCCAGTTGTACGGCGGGCAGCGCGACTCCTTCCTCGTAACGCTGAAGGATGTGATACAGAAATTTCCCAAGGACCAGGTGACGGAACTGGCTAATGCCATAGTGAAAGGCATCAACGAAGGAAGGCCGCTGATGGACGACAGGTACGATGCCAGCAGTATATGGGGCAGAAGGACAAGGCAGTCAGGCGACAGTACGGAGGCGGCACCGGTGCTGAATGACGACAGATACAGCAACTTTGCCTTCGTCCTGGCATATCCTACGGGGAGCGTGGATGAAGATCAGTTGCTCTTTGAAGTGGCACGCTACAACTTCACTAACTTCATGGTAAGGAACTTCGACATAGAGTTCTCGCAGGTGCAGGGTATCAGCATGATGGCAATCAAGGGATTCCTCTCGTACGACGAGGTTCACGCCTACGCACAGGCTCTGTATGCCGACAGCCAGATGAACGTGTTGCTGGAAGGTATGCGCAGCATGTTGATTTCGGAAGACAACCTCAAGATGATAGGTACCGACTTCAGCTTTGATGATTACAAGGACTTCTACGACGAGAAGTTCGCGCCGCTTGAGGTGCCCGAGGACTTGCAGATAGACGAGCCTACTGACCTTGAGGTGATAGACCCCGACGAATATGTTCCGGAGGAGAAGGACGAGGACGAAGAGGAAGGAGACAGTGGTGGTGACGTTGACGATTTCCCATACGGATTCTGATCGTGCATGGCAGGGAGCGTATATGCACTTGGATGAAAGGAAGAAAGAGACAGGTCTCGGATAACTAAAAAAAAGGAGGAAAGATGAATTCATACAGGTTACTTTGGGTAGATGACGAAATGGAGTTGCTGAAGGCTCACATCCTGTTCCTGGAGAAGAAGGGCTATCAGGTGGTGACGGTCAGCAATGGCTATGATGCCATAGAGAAATGTACGGATGAGGCTTTCGACCTGATATTGCTGGACGAGAACATGCCTGGGTTGAGCGGATTGGAGACGCTGAACCGGATAAAGGATATCCTGCCAGGAACACCCGTTGTGATGGTCACCAAGAGCGAGGAGGAGAACATTATGGAGCAGGCGATAGGTGCCAAGATAGCCGACTACCTCATCAAGCCTGTCAACCCAACCCAGATATTGCTCACCCTGAAGAAGAATATCCACCACAAGGAGATTGTCACCGAGCAGACACAGACGGCTTACCAACAGGACTTTGGCAAGATTGGCATGCAAATCAACGACTCGCTGTCCATTGAGGAGTGGTCGGAGGTATACAAGAGATTGACGTACTGGGAACTGCAATTGTCGGAGACAGACAGTGCGATGAAGGAGATGCTCAACATGCAGCGCATAGAGGCAAACAGGGAGTTTGCCAAGTTCATACGCAAGAACTACGTCAGGTGGATGGGCAATCCCGAGTCAAGACCCATGATGAGCCCCGACATATTCAAGCGCAGCGTATTCCCGCGCCTGAACAATGGCGAGAAGGTTTTCCTGCTGGTGATAGACAATTTCCGCTTCGACCAGTGGAGGATGCTATACAACGAGATAGCCGACATCTTCAACGTCGAAGAGAACCTCTATTGCAGCATACTGCCCACGGCAACGCAGTATGCCAGGAACTCTATATTCAGCGGCCTGATGCCTGACACCATAGCCCGCATGTTCCCCGACCTCTGGGTGGACGAGGATTCGGAGGAGGGCAAGAACCTGAACGAGGCTCCCCTTATACAGACACAGTTCGACAGGTACAGACGCAAGAACACCTTCACGTACCACAAGATTAATGATTCGCAGTCTGCTGAGAAATTCGTACAGCAGATGCCGCACTTGCAGAAATATGACCTCAACGTAGTGGTGCTCAACTTCATCGACATGCTTAGCCATGCCCGTACAGAGAGCAGGATGGTGAGGGAACTTGCCAGCAACGAGGCAGCCTACAGGAGCATTACCCAAAGTTGGTTTAGGCATTCGCCCGTGGGAGACCTCTTCCGGAATCTTGCCTCCACCGACTATACCATAGTGCTCACTACGGACCATGGCAGCATAAGGTGCTACAATCCCATCAAGGTCATTGGTGACAGGAATACCAACACCAACCTTAGGTACAAGTTGGGAAGGAGTCTCAGCTACAACCAGAAGGAGGTAATGGAAATCAAGGATCCGAAGGCTGTCGGACTGCCAAGCCCTAACATTAGCACGACATACATATTTGCCACGGGAGACGATTTCTTCGCCTATCCCAACAATTACAACTACTACGTGCAGTACTACAAGGATACCTTCCAGCATGGAGGCATCAGCATGGAAGAGATGCTCGTGCCGCTGATAACGCTGAGGGGGCGAAGGCGTTAGGAACGTTCCGATTCGCCTTCGTGGGCGAGAAAGAAAAGGATATTGACATACATTATATATAATATATAGGATAGGATGGAGATTACGATAAGTTCGTTGGAAGATATAGACGCAGCTGCACGTCTGTTCGTCAGGGCTATGGGGGACAATACCGTATTTGCCTTTTACGGCAGCATGGGGGCTGGAAAGACTACGTTCATCAAGGCAATATGTTCGGCAATGGGCGTGAGGGAGACCGTTACTTCTCCCACCTTTGCCATTGTCAACGAATATGGTGATGCCGATGGCTGCCCTGTATACCACTTCGACTTCTACAGGATAAGGAAAGTGTCAGAGGCTTTTGACATGGGGTGCGAGGAGTACTTTAACAGTGGCTTCCCGTGTTTAATTGAATGGCCGGAACTGATAGAGGACATATTGCCAGAGGACGCAGTTCGCATTGCCATGCGGGTATTGCCCGACGGCACTCGTATTGTAGTGTTCTGAATTGAATTGGGAACGAGCGAGTTCAGAAGGAGGCTTGCTTTCGTTATGCTGAGCGGAGTTTACTCCTGCTATGCCGAGTCGTGACTTTTGACGATGGTCGAAAGTAGAGGAAGACCGAAGGTCAAGTCACGAAATCAAAATAGAGACCGATAAATTTTGTGGTTTCGCATAATTTTTGCATCTTTGCAGAAAAATTGGTGTTATGGAGACAATAGAGGACAGATACATAAGCCTGCTGACTGACTTCGGCTTCAAGCGCATCTTCGGCACTGCGCCTAACAAGGACCTCCTGATATGCTTCCTCAACAGCCTGTTCGACGGCACGCAGGTGGTAAGGGACGTGATGTACATGAACAACGAGCATGTCGGCGACCTCTATGCCGACAGGAAGGCAATCTTCGACGTGTACTGCGAGGGGGAGGACGGCGAGAAGTTCATCGTCGAGATGCAGAACGCCTACCAGGAGTTCTTCAAGGACCGTTCCCTGTTCTACTCCACGTTCCCCATCAGGGAGCAGGCTC
>SFXD01000013.1 GCA_004559785.1 bacterium
AATATAATGTTAATAAATATAATATGTCGTCAGATGAGCAATCTGTGCCAACGGTAGGATGGCAGATCAGATAACGATCTTGCTCTTGTGGTAGTTGTCGCGGAAGGCCGTGGGGGAGCAACCCTTCTTCTTCTTGAAGATGCGGTTGAAGTTGCTGATGTTGTTGAATCCGCACTCGTAGCATATCTCCGCCACGTTGACAGTGCTGTCCACCAAGAGGCGCGCGGCATGGCCGAGCCTAATATCGATGATGTAGTCGGAGACGGTCTTGCCCGTCCTCATCCTGAAGAAGCGGCTGAAGGCGGCAGGCGTCATGCCGGCGATGTCGGAGAGAGTCTTCAGCCGGATTTCCTTCTTGAAGTTCTCGTCGATGTATTCCTCCACCCTCCTAACCCTCTTGCTCTCGGGCGTGTTCTTGACGTTGGCGAAGGACTTGCTGGCAAGCAGGTGGTAGTCGGTCTGGAGGGAGAGTTCGTACAGAATCTCCAGCAAGCTCAGCACGCGGTAGAATCCCGGCTGCGCATTGGTGATGTGCGTCAGCTTGCCATAGAGTTCCATAATGGCAGGCAACTCGAAGGCAATTCCTCGCTTGGCATTCTCGAACATCGCCCTGAGGCTGCTGAGCTGGTTCTTGGCAAGGAACTGCTCGCCCAGCAGGTCGAACGGGAACTGAATGGTAATCTCGTGGATGGAATGGCTCTGGCAGTCGTACTGGTCCCAGGTGTGCTCCAAGCCGCTGCCCACGAGAACGAGGTCGTACCTGCCGAGCACCTCGATGGAATCGCCTACGATTCTCCTTGCCCCGTCGCAATTCTCCACGAAATTGAGTTCCATCTCGTCATGCTTGTGCAATGGATAGGAGAAAGCCTCCTTGTCCCTGTCCATCATGTAGAAGCAATCCTTCTCTGACAGGGGTATGACTTCTGTTAATACTTTTTTCATCGTGCGTACGCTATTAGTCGTTTTCGGTTGCTAAATTAGACAATTTTGTCCAAAACAGCAAACAATGTCTGTAAAACAATTCCAAAACAGTGCATTTCTGATACGAATGGAGCAAAAAAAGGGGAAATTCCATGAGCCAGCCATCGCCAATTCATGGAAAATCCCTGATATTGGTTAGTTACCTGCGACTGGATCCCGATGAGAAGGGAATCCTGTAGGCAAGTGAAATGCTTAGGTTGGGATAGCACTTGAACCTGGACACTAACCTTACCATGTCTCCCACCTTGCCCTTGATGCCTTCGAGGTCGCCTACGAGGTCTACGTGGTCGAGCGGTTCGTCCACCACGAAGTCGGATTGATCCTCGTTGGGGCGCACGATGTCGTACCTGTAATCATCTATGTCGATGGCATCCACGTCGATCTTGTACACGTTGTCCACGTATACCTTCGGCTTGCCACCCCAGAACATCACGCCTGCCTCCACGGAGAAATGCCAGCTATGGTCCTTGGACAGTGCGGTGGAATAACCGCAGCCGAGGTAGGGCCTGAACCTGTTGACCCTCATCTGAGCCCTTACCGACCCGTATTCGTCGGGGACGAGCATAGCCTTCTTGCCGTCGTGGAACGTGCCGAGGGGTATGCCAAGCATACCCTTCTCAAGATAGTGCTTGTCGAGTTCCACGTCGGGCAGTTGGACGCCTCCCATCTCAATGCCCTCGAAGATGGACTCCTGCCTGCAGCTCTGGACGTAGAAATAGTTGTATGAGGTAACGCCGAGCAGTGTTGGGGCATCCTCTATGGCATTTACGGCATCGCCTATGCGGCTGCCTCCCACGAAGAATCCGGCGGTGAACTTCCAGTGCTTGTTGTTGCGGAACGGCAGGAAGTCGAGCATGAGCTTGAACTGTGCGAAATGTGGCTTCATGTCCATTGCCACCGACTCGTCCACCTTGAGGTGGAGTGTCTTGTCCATCATGTCGGAAATCTTCTGTATACCCGACTCGCTGACAGGCGAGCCGTCGCCCGTCTCTACCATGAAATCTGAATTGAGGGTAAGCTTGGGCATGTAAGTGAATCCTGTGCGTATCTGCAGGAAGTCGCACAACGGTGTGGCGACATCCAGTCCGACACCCATGGAGCCGGCGGTGAAACTGACGTCCATGTGCTGGAAGGGCTTTGTCTGAGCCTTGCCCAACAAGGGGCAGAGAAGGATGGCAAGCAAAGGAATTGCCGTATTCTTGAATGTCCCGTGCATAACTGATTATGGGATGTTCTGTAAATAATAATAATGTATGTGTTATCTGCTACAGGGCAACCGCCTACCTGACCACGGTCTTCCTGCCATTGACGAGGTAGATGCCGGCGGGCAGTCCGTCGGTGTCAGCCTTCCTGCTAAGCTGTACGCCCTGCATGGTGTAGATGCCCTCTGCGTCGGCCTTGCCATCCTGCCGAACGCCGTCTATGCCCAGCTTCTGGTACTCCTCCTCGGTCATGACGGTGAACTCGGCAGGCATGCTGGCTGGGACGGGCAGGTAGCTGTGGTTGGCAGCCAAGCAGTCGTACACCACGTCCTGGTAGTTGACGTAAACCTCCAGCTGCACTATCGACTTGCCCGTGGAGACGAAAGCGAGCTTGCCTCCGTCCGTGCCCAGCACCCTCATGGAGCCGGCATCGTAGCGGACGTAGGAATCCTTGGAAGCGGGCCTCTCGTCGTTGGCGAAGAACGTGCCACGGAGCAGGTTACCCTTGATGGCAGGTGCGCTCTGCATGAGCAGGTCAATCCTATTGTCGGAGGGGTTCTCCGACTGGCATTCGACGATGACTGGCGTAGAGGCAGGGACGTCGCCCTCCAGTTCCTTAAGCACAGCCACCTTCTGCGCCACGTCGACGATGCTGATGGTGTACACCTTCATGCCGGGCGAGATGGTACGGAAGGGGAAGGCAGCATAGAAGGGGCAGTACCACTTGCCTTGCGCCTCCACGGTGGGCTTGAGTCCGAAGTAGTTGACCTCTTTGCTTGGGTCAATCTTGTCCACGTACCACTTGCGGTAGTTGAGCTTTCCGCCGTCGCCGAGCGTACCGCGCTCACGCGTGTCGGATGTGGAAATATCGCTGAGGTACTTGGTCACCCCAGACTGCGAGGCGTATACCTCGTAGGAGCCGTCGGTCATGTGGTTGATGGTGACGTAGTGCTGCACGAGCTTGTATATGCCCGTACCCTGTGCCTCCAGGTCGTACTTCTTGTCGGTTACCTGCCTGATGTAGATGACGCTGGAGGGGTCTGATATCGTGCGTGAGGGATTCTTCCAGAGCTGTATTGCGCCGTAGTCCACCACATCCAAATTATAGCTGCCAGTATTGTCCTTAACGTAGATGTAACGCTCCGAACCCTTGTTCCAGACGCGGTAGTAGCCGTCGGTGGTATAGCCGCTGCTCTGTGCGTAAAGGGAGAGTGTAGTGAGGGCAAAGGATGCCAGTGCGAGATAAAGTCTTTTCATTTTGTTATCCTTGAAACATTATATATAATGGTATGCCACACGAGAGAAATGCCAGAGGCACGCCCCCGCCGCAGGCTGAGCATGAAAACGTACGTCCCCAGCATCCACGGATGGACGTTGGGGAGCGTACAAATTATACGTATCGCTATCGATCATCGCACGCCATTACTCAGCAATGCAGATGCTGACACGGTTGAGGTCGTTCTGCTCGTAAGGCTGAACGGTGTCACCCTTAGAATCAACATTGATGCGGTCCTTGGCAATGCCGAACTTCTTGACGAGCAGGTCAGCCACAATCTGGGCACGCTTGCGAGCGTATCCTACGTTGATGGTTGGGTTGCCGGTCTTCTTGTCGGCATATCCCGTGATGGACACCTTGGCCTCGGGATACTTGTTGAGGTAGGCTGCAACCTCCTCCACCTTGGGCATCTCAGCCTTGGAAACCTCTGAGCCACGGATGACGAAGAAGATGTCGCGTCGCAGCGTCTCGCGCTTTGCAGCGGTAGCAGGAGCGTCCTTGTATACCACCTTCTCCACAATCTTCTCCACGGGCTTCTCTACGATCTTCTCCACGTACTTGCCTGCACATGGGTCGTCGCGCCTAACCTTCTTTGTAGTCTTTCCGATGTGGTACTTGACGCCCACGAGTGCGTTGAAATACCAGTCGGCATTGTCGGCGGGCTTTGAGTTGTAGGCATCGGAGAGCACGTTGCAGTTGACCTCAAGTCCTACGTCGAGCCTCTTGCATACACGGAAGTCGAGGAATGCGCCCATGCGTCCTACCATGAAGCACTTGGTACCGTCCCAGTAGTTGTTCATGCAGCGTGAGGGATCCACGCCGGGATATGCTGAGAGCACCATAGAGCGTGCATCCACAGCCTCGTCGTTGTTCCAAGCCACGTTGAGTCCGAGACCTGCGAAGAGCCCTACGTTGCAAAGCCTGGGCTTCCATCCTAACAGGTTGGTCAGGTTGCACGTAGCCTCCAATGATGGAGCGATGTAGTTGTACTTCCATCCGAAGCGGTTGCCGTCGTGGAACTTGGAGCCACCCTTGCTCTGCCAGGTGTTGGCAGAGAGCCGGAGTCCCCAAACGGGAGTGAAGAGGTAACCTCCAGCCACCTGCACGTTAGGTGAGACGAGGTCTTGGAAACTGCGTTCACCAAGAGTGTACTGGCCTCCCACCTGACCCTGTACATACCAATGAGGATTGAATGCATCCACCATTTGGTCGCCTGCCGTCTGCGCGGATGCTGTGAGGCATCCGGCAGCGAGCAGTGCTATTGATAATATATTCCTAACTTTCATAATATATATCCATGTATTCTGTGTTCAACAAATAGAGAGAGGTTACTGGACGGTGAGGTAGAACTTGCGTGTAGCAATCTTGCCGTGATAGTCGAGAGCCGAGTAGGCAAGCTCGTATACATATCCGGCCTTGAGTCCTGCCAGGCTCAGGTCGTGAGTCTGTCCGTCGAGACGCTCGTTGATGTTCTTGCCAGCGGCATTTGCTGCCTTGAGGGCTGTGAGGCAAGCTGCGTCGCCACCCTGTGCGCTCTTGTCGCCCTTGAACACATTGGTAACTGCCACGTGCTTGCGGCAAACGGGCACTGCGAGCTCCATAGTCCAGGTGGTTGGAGTCAGTGTCAGCGTCGTACCTGCGAACTTGGTTGGGTAGTTCTTGGTCTGGCTGAGGTTCTTGATACCGCTGTCGTCGGAAGCGAACATCACGGGCTGGAGGCGGCTGTTGACGCTGTTGATGATGTTAGCCAGCTTGTCGTTGACGTTCTGCAGGTAGTCCTTTACCTTGTCGATGTAGTGCTCAATCTTGTTGTTGATGGCTGTGTTGTACTTGTTGATGTCGTCGAGCATGTCGTTGACGTCCTCCAGAACCTTCTCAACCTGCTCGAGCATCTCGTTCACGCTTCCGAGCGAGCCTTGTGCCGTGCCCCAGAGAGACTCTGCTGCGTCGGAGAGGTCGCGAGTGATGAGGATGCGGAATGTCTTGGCATCGCCGTTGCCCTCGCCTACGTATATGGGGTTGCCCTCAGAGTCGAGCCTGTAGTCGCCGAAGTAAACCCACTTCTCGATATTGACTTTGGTAGAAACAGTCTGGTCGACAGAGATGGTCACCGTCTGGTTAGCATCGTATTTCAGTTTTGCCACTGCGATACCATCCAACTTAATCTGTCCTCCGTCTATTTCGGCTTTTGCATCCACCTCAACCTGATCGAGATCGACTACGGCATTTCCAATCGTGTTATTATACATGTCCTTAACAGGAACGAGGAGAGTAGCTGAGCCGTCGCTATTCTTGACATCCGTGGTAACCACGATGGTAGGAGCGTCAACCTCCACCTGTGACATGTCGATTTCTATATCCTTGTCTATATGGATAGGCACGTTTACGTCCTGGCTGAACTTGACGGGCACATTGACAGTCTCGGAGAGGTCGAGGTGATACTTGAGTCCGTCGATGACGAAGGTGGTGTCGATGGTCACGCTGAAGAGAGCGAGCTGCTCGGGCGTGAGGTCCTCTATCTCAATCTTCTTGATGTTGATTGCCCTGATGTCAGTTACGATGGGACTTCCGTTTATCTTCTTGAACACGAGGTTCACGTTGTTCTGCAGAGAGTTGGAAACTCGGTCGAGCAGAGTGTTGGCACGCTCAAAGCCTGGAACTGTCTCTACGTTGACGTCCTTGAATGTCTCGAAGGAGAGAGGCTTGACTGCAGTGGCAGCGATGTCTGCGCGAGAAGAAGTATAGTTCTGGTTGCCATTGACGTCGGTCCATGGAGCGCGGAGCAGCGTCTTGTTGAGGCGTGCGCTCTGTACCACCTTGTTCATGTCTGAAGCGAGGCTGAGGAGGTCGGTCTTGGAAGCTGCCACGGTATTGTTATCGAGGCTCTCCTTGACCATATCCTTAAGCGTACCTGCGGCATTCTTGGCAGCGTCCATGTCGATGTCCACCTTGTCCACCTTGTTAAGTGTGGCGGCATCCACGTATGCACCAGCCTTGTATAGGCCGCCTGCGCGTGTCCATCCGAATTCGAGTACGTCGCTCGTGCTGGCAAGCGGAGTCAGGTTGAAGCCAGATGTACCGTGAGCCGTGTTAACGAGTTCGAGCTGAACGCCCGAGCAGTCGAGTCCGTTGGGGTTGATGGTAACGTATACCTCACCTCCGTCGGCACGTCCGGTTGGGCGGTTGAAGAGAGGACGGCCAGCCTTGATGTATGGGTTGGACTCGTCAACAGCGAGGGATGGGTTGCAGAGAGCAATCATCTCCATATCCTTCTCGGAGAGTTCCACGTTGCCAGAGACTGTGGCGTATGGGCCATATCCGGCGGGGCTGGGGAAGAAGATTGGGTTGGAAGCGTCTCCGTAGAATGCGATGAGCACGTTGCTGCTGATGTCGAACGGAGTGCTAAACGAACCGAACCATGGGTTGGTAACCTTCTGAATCTCTATGCCCGTTATCTGGCGTGCGATGGCCTCCTTCAGGGCATCTACAGCGTCGAACAAGTCGTTGATGTTATCTGTATTCTCCTTAACCTGAGCCTTGAGAGAATCTACATCCTCTACGATTTTGTCAATCTGATCCTGCAGGATGGAGTCAGCCTTCTCGCTTGCCACCTTCAGGTCGCGTACTTTCTCGGCATTGGCTGCGATGCTGTCGGACATCAGCCTAATCTTCTCGTTGATAAGGTCGTTGAGCTTTTCGTTCAGCACATTTACGCTGTCGCGAATGATAGTGGTGACATTGCTAAGAGAATCCGTCTTGGACTCGAGAGCCACTACGCGGTCTTCAAGGCCGTTGACAGCATTGCCCAGTGAGTCGGACTTCTGCTCCACAGCCTGCTTGAGTTCGGTAATGGTTTCCTTCATTTCCTGAGAATTCTCGGTAAGACGCTCTATCATGATTGAGTCGCGGCGAGAAACTGCAAGAGCCTCACGCGCATCGGCAATGGCACCACCAAGGTCGCCTGTAAGGGTAACCATGCCTTGCTGAATGTCGCTTATCTGCTGAGTATGAGTCTCAATGAGAGTGTTGTTGGTGTCAACGATTCCCTGCATCTGGTCTGCAAGAGCCTTTGCTGCGTCTGCAACTACCTTGGCCTGCTCCAGGGCATCGCTTGCGGTGCTTGCAGCATCTTCAGCTCTCTGTGCTGCGGCTTCAGCAAGTTGCTTTGAAGCCTCCGCTGCTGCCTGGGCTGCCTGCGCAGAAGCTACAGCCTGGTTAATCTGAACCTGTGCGTCTGTAATGGCTTGTTCCAGCTCAGTGAGCTTTGCCCATATTGCTGCAGCATCGCAATTGCATGATCCTGCATTGGCAATCAATGCCTCGAGGCGAGCCACTTCGTCCTGAAGGCTCTGCTTGGTAGCGTACGTAGATGCCACGGTAGCCTGATAAGCCTCGTAGCTGTCTTTCAAGTTATCCAGCAATTGCTTGTAGGCATCCAGCAGGTTGGCATCGGCCTTTCCCGACTCGAGGGCGGCAATCCTGTCTGTAAGGGCCTGGATGGTCTGGTTCATGAGGTCGCGGTCACATTCGCAGCTTTTCATGCCATCCAACTGGGTCTTCATCGTAGTCACCTGTTGCTTCAGGTTGTCAATCTGAGTCTGCAGTGCATCTTTGAGAGCGGCATCATCGGAAATCATCTTGAGGCGAAGCTCGTTGATTTCGTTCTGCAACTCGACGAACATGTCGTCGCTCGTATCCTTGCAAGCAACGAATGTGCCCATGGTGACAGCAACCGCTGCCAGCATTAGGAATTGAATAAACTTTCTTTTCATATTTATTTGTTTTGTGTGAAATGTTTACTAACTACTACCAAATATCACTTTTCCGTCTGCAAATGTACAACTAATATCATATATGACATTGCAGGCACCCTTCTATTTTAAGAATATTTAACGTAAAATTTATATTTAAAGGCTCAACGCTTGGAAAATACACTCATAAATTGTACCTTTGCAACCGCAATGTAATTTTAATATTAGGTATACACACGCAAAAGGAAAACCGAACAAAAGAATAAGAAAAGATGAACTTCGTTGAAGAACTTACATGGAGAGGCATGGTGCATCAGATGATGCCCGGCACGGAAGAACTGCTGTCCGGCGGAATGCAGACGGCTTACTTAGGAATTGACCCCACGGCCGACAGCCTTCACATAGGGCACCTGTGCGGCGTGATGATGCTCCGCCACTTCCAGAGGTGCGGACACAAGCCACTCGCCCTGGTGGGTGGAGCCACGGGCATGATAGGCGACCCCAGCGGCAAGAGCCAGGAGCGCAACCTGCTGAACGAGGAGACGCTGCGCCACAACGTGGAGTGCATAAAGAAGCAGCTGGGAAGGTTCCTGGACTTCGACAGCGATGCCCCCAACGCCGCCGAGATGGTGAACAACTACGACTGGATGAAGGAGTTCACCTTCCTTGACTTCGCACGCGAGATAGGCAAGTGCATCACCGTCAACTACATGATGGCCAAGGACAGCGTGAAGCGCAGGCTGAACGGCGAGGCGCAGGACGGCATGTCCTTCACGGAGTTCACCTACCAGCTGCTGCAGGGCTACGACTTCCTGCACCTGTACGAGACGAAGAACTGCAAGCTGCAGATGGGCGGAAGCGACCAGTGGGGCAACATCACCACGGGCACCGAACTGATACGCCGCAAGCTGGGCAACGAGAACGAGGCGTACGCCCTGACCTGCCCCCTGATAACGAAGGCCGACGGCAAGAAGTTCGGCAAAACGGAGAAGGGCAACATCTGGCTGGACCGCAACCGCACCAGCCCCTACGCATTCTACCAGTTCTGGCTGAACGTGGCAGACGAGGACGCAGAGAGGTACATCAAGATATTCACCAGCCTCGACAAGGAGACGATAGACGGGCTGACAGAGGAGCACCGCCAGGACCCCGGGCGCAGGATCCTGCAGAGGAGGCTTGCTGAGGAGGTAACCATAATGGTACACGGGCGCGAGGACCTCGACCTCGCCATAGAGGCAAGCAACATACTCTTCGGCAAGGCGACGAAGGAGAGTCTGGCCAGGCTCGACGAGCAGACCCTGCTGGACGTGTTCAGCGGAGTGCCGCAGTTCGAGGTGGACAAGACAATCCTGGAGGGAGAGGGCGTGAAGGCCATCGACCTGCTTGCCGGGCACACGTCGTGCTTCCCCTCGAAGGGCGAGATGCGCAAGATGACGCAGGGCGGCGGAGTGTCGGTAAACAAGGAGAAGCTGTCCGACCCCAACCAGCCCGTCACCACCGCCGACCTGCTGGACGGGAAGTACATCCTTGCCCAGCAAGGCAAGAAGAAATACTTCCTGCTGATAGCCAAGTAAGCAGGCACACCACGATGCCACGAGCGAGGGCAAAAAGGATGTGGCGGAGCAGAAAACGAAAAAAAAGAGCGGAATCTCTTGGCGCTTAGGAATAAAAAGCGTACCTTTGCACCTGGAAATGGTTGCACCGCAAGGAGTGCAGCCGCAAGGATTGGGCTATGGTGTAATGGTAGCACAAGACATTTTGGTCGTCTTAGTCTTGGTTCGAACCCAGGTAGCCCAACCCATTTTCAGGGAAACGCCCCTTAGGAATACTAAGGCGGCGTTTCCCCTTTTTTATGGCCTCGTCATGAAAATTCCTTACATCCACGGTCATTTCTATCCATGGCCTGGGAGGGAAATGCCCTCCCCACGGGAGGCGTGGCTTTTTCCCTCGGGAGGAAAATATTTTTTCCACGGGAGGGAAGTATTTTTTCCACTGGAGGTAAGCAGGTGCCAACACAGGAGGGTAGTGAGGCTTGAAGCGGAAGCGATGGGAAAAATCCTTACAGGGGCGTAACCGCAGGGCGGCGTTACGTCGGCAAACGAGGGGGAACGGAAATGGGCAGTACCATGGGATTTCCCTTGCCGAGGCCTGCCCCACACCCACGAAAGCGTCGCCACGCAAGCGGATTTCGGAAGGGGGAGAGGCACGCATTTGGCTGTTTTTACAATATTTAACGGCAATTATCCGCCACTTTCGGGCAAATCGTCGAAAAAGGAGGCGAAAAGTGAGATTATTTTCGTACCTTTGCAACGCAAAAACGTAAACCCCGCCAATGAAGAAACTCCTGATAGAGACATACGGATGCCAGATGAACGTGGCAGACAGCGAGGTCGTGGCATCGGTGATGGGCATGGCCGGCTACGAGCAGTGCCAGAGCATAGAGGAGGCCGACGCCGTATTCCTGAACACCTGCTCGGTGCGCGACAACGCAGAGCAGAAGATACTGGGCAGGCTGGAATTCCTGCACAGCCGGCAGAAGAAGGGCAGGCGGCTGATAGTGGGCGTGCTGGGCTGCATGGCGGAAAGGGTGAAGGAGGAACTGATAGAGAAATACCACGCCGACATAGTGGCAGGACCGGACAGCTACATGTCGCTGCCCGACCTGATGGCGCAGGTGGAGTGCGGGCAGAAGGCCATGAACGTGGAACTGTCCACCACCGAGACCTACGCCGACGTGATACCGCAGAGGGCGTGCGGCCCGCACATATCGGGCTTCGTGAGCATCATGCGGGGATGCGACAACTTCTGCCACTACTGCATCGTGCCCTACACCAGGGGCAGGGAGAGGAGCCGCGACGTGGAGAGCGTGCTGCGCGAGTGCCTCGACCTGAGGGACAAGGGCTACAAGGAGGTGACGCTGCTGGGGCAGAACGTGAACAGCTACCACGGGCGAGACAAGGACGGAGGGGATGTGGCATTCCCACGGCTGCTGCAACTGGTGGCACGCACCGTGCCTGGGATGAGGGTGCGCTTCACCACATCGCACCCCAAGGACATGAGCGACGACACCCTGCACGTGATAGCCGCCGAGCCCAACGTGTGCCACCACATACACCTGCCCGTGCAGAGCGGCAGCGACAGCGTGCTGAAGCGCATGAACCGCAAGTACACACGCCAATGGTACCTGGACAGGGTGGCAGCCATAAGGCGCATCATACCCGACTGCGCCATCTCCACCGACATCTTCGCCGGCTACTGCGGCGAGACGGAGGAAGACCACCAGCAGAGCCTGAGCCTGATGAGGGAGTGCAGGTACGACAGCGCATTCATGTTCAAGTACAGCGAGAGGCCCGGCACGTACGCCAGCCGCCACCTGCCCGACGACGTGGACGAGGAGGTGAAGACACGCCGCCTGAACGAACTGATAGCCCTGCAGAACACCCTGTCCGCCGAGAGCAACAGGCGTTGCGTGGGACAGGAGTACGACATCCTGATAGAGGGCGTTAGCAAGCGTAGCCGCGAACAGCTCTTCGGCAGGACGGGACAGAACAAGGTGGTAATCATAGACCGCAACGGCCACCACATAGGCGAGACCGTAAGGGTAAGGGTGACCGACAGCAGCAGCGCGACGCTGAAGGGCGTGGAGATAACGCAGGGCGAGGGCAAAGATTAGGAGAAGAAATACAGAGAGAGATGGGCAAAGGCAAGAAGAGACATTCGTCATGGAAGATGCAGGCTCTGACCAGCACCATCAGCACCACGATGGTACTGGTGCTGCTGGGCATCGTGACCATCACCATGCTGACGGCAAGGACACTGAGCCGTACCGTGAGGGAAGACCTCACCGTGACCGTCATACTGGAAGACGGCACCGAGACGGAGGAAGCCAAGAAGATACAGGCCGAACTGACGGGAAAGCCTTACGTGGCACACGTCAACTACATAAGCCCCGAGCAGGCACTGGCCGAGCAGATAGAGAGCATGGGAGTGGAGCCCACCGAGTTCCTGGGCGAGAACCCCTTCTCCATCTCCATGGAACTGCGCATGACGGCCGAATATGCGTGCAACGACAGCCTCAACTGGATAACGTCGGGGCTGAAGGCCAAGCCCAACGTGGCGGACGTGATATACCAGAAGGACTTGGTGGAAAGCCTCAACCGCAACCTGAAGCGCATCTCGCTTGCCCTGCTCGCCGTGGCGATGCTGCTCGTGGTGGTGTCGCTCGTGCTGATAAACAACACCGTAAGGCTCAGCGTCTTCAGCCACCGCTTCACCATACACACGATGAAACTGGTGGGAGCCAGGTGGGGCATCATCAGGAGACCCTTCCTGAGGCTTGCCACCTTCATCGGGCTCGCCTCCGCCACGCTGGCCGACGGGATGCTGATAGCGGGATGCAAGTGGGCTGAGTCGTACGACAGCACCGTAGCCACCTACGTCACCACCCAGAGCCTGGGCATCATGTCGGCCATACTCTACGGCACGGGGCTCGTGATAACCCTGGCATGCACGTACCTCTCAGTGACAAGCGCACTGAGGAAGAAAGAGAGCGACCTCTACTGACCCCCGCCCCCGGGGACGCGCCATGGCAGGGGCAAGGAGGGGCAAGGAAGAAAGATACATAAACGTAAACCTATACAAATATGGACAATTTCGCATTCGGAAGGAAAAGCTACATCCTGCTCTTCGTAGGACTTGCCGTCATCATAGCCGGGCTGACCATGATGTCGGGCGCAGGCAGCAACGAAGAGATGTTCAACCCCGACATCTTCAGCGCAAGGAGAATCAAGGTGGCACCGCTCGTAAGCCTGGCAGGCTTCGTGTTCGTCATGGTGGCCATCATGTACAGGGGCAGGAAGGACGAGGACACGAAAGACGAGGACAGGACTACAAGTCTACGGTAGGAGGCAACCCACACACACTGAAATGGCGACCCACATAACCTAAAGTGCAACCCACATAAAAAAAAGGAAATGAGCGAGATTGAAGCATTGATACTGGGCCTGGTACAAGGGCTGACGGAATACCTGCCCGTAAGCAGCAGCGGACATCTGGAGATAGGCAAGATGCTGCTGGGCGTAGCCCCCGAGGACGGGGGACTGACGTTCGACATCATGGTACACGTGGCAACGGTGTTCGCCACGCTGACCATACTATGGAGGGAGATACTGCAGATACTGCAGGGGATGCTGAAGCTAAGGTGGAACGACGAGACTAAGTACGCACTGAACATCGCAATATCCATGATACCCATAGGCATCGTTGGACTCTGCTTCAAGGACAGCATCGAACAGCTGTACTCCAACTCCAACGAGCACGTACGCTCGATGGTGGTGGGCACCTGCCTGCTGGTGACGGCAGCCCTGCTGACCATGACACATTTCTACAAGCCCCGTGAGCGGGAGACGATATCGCCCCTGCACGCCTTCGTCATCGGAGTGGCACAATGCGTGGCGGTACTGCCCGGACTGAGCCGCAGCGGCAGCACGATAGCCACGGGACTGCTGCTGGGCAACAGCAAGAAGGTGCTGGCACAGTTCTCGTTCCTCATGGTGATACCCCCCATACTGGGCGAGGCCCTGATAGACGCCAAGCACATACTGGCACCGAGCGCCGAGTACATGGCCGCGCACGGCGCGGCGGCACCCATCCCCCTCACCTCGCTCGCCATAGGCTTTGCCGCGGCGTACGTGTCGGGATGCCTTGCATGCAAGTGGATGATAGCCATAGTGAGGAAGTGCAAGCTCGTATACTTCGGCATATACTGCGCCCTGGCGGGAATATTGGTACTGACACTTGGTTAAACAAAAAACAGACGGCAACATGAATTTCGAAGAAGGAGAGATACTGCATTTCGACAAGCCCCTGATGTGGACGAGCTTCGACCTCGTGGCCAAGGTGAGGCGGCTGCTGTGCGCACACCTCGGGGTGAAGAGGCTGAAGGTGGGACACGCCGGCACGCTCGACCCCCTGGCAACCGGCGTGGTGACTATATGCACGGGACGAGCCACCAAGCGCATCGAGGAACTGCAGGCACTGGACAAGGAGTACGTAGCCTCGCTGCAGCTGGGAGCCACCACGCCCTCCTTCGACATGGAGCAGCCCGTGGACGCCACCTACCCCACCTCGCACATCACACGGGAGAGCCTGCTGGAGACGCTGCAGAGCTTCGTGGGGGAGATACAGCAGGTGCCACCCGCATTCTCCGCCTGCAAGATAGACGGGCACAGGGCATACGACCTGGCACGAAAGGGCAAGGACGTAGACCTGAGAGCCAAGACGCTGGTGATAAGCGAGATAGAACTGCTCGACTTCGACCAGCAAGCGATGCTCGCCACCATACGCGTGGTGTGCAGCAAGGGGACTTACATCAGGGCCCTGGCACGCGACATCGGGGAGGCCCTGGGTAGCGGGGCATACCTGACCTCGCTGAGACGAACCAGAGTGGGAGACGTGAGGGTGGAGGACTGCATCAGGATAGAGGACTTCCACAAAAGCCACATTATATAATAATATATATACAACACAACATACAAACACAGATGAAGCTGTCACAATTCAAATACAAATTGCCAGAGGAGAGGATAGCCCAATATCCCACTCCATTCCGAGACGACTGCAAGCTAATGGTGATACACGCTAAGAGCGGAGTCATCGAACACCGCAACACCTTCCGCGACATCCTCGAATACTTTGACGAGAAGGACGTGTTCGTCTTCAACGACACCAAGGTCTTCCCCGCACGCCTGTACGGCAACAAGGAGAAGACGGGAGCCAAGATAGAGGTCTTCCTGCTGCGAGAGCTCAACGCCGAGATGCGGCTGTGGGACGTGCTGGTCGACCCGGCACGCAAGATAAGGATAGGCAACAAGCTATACTTCGGGGAAGACGAGTCGATGGTGGCAGAGGTGATAGACAACACCACGAGCCGCGGACGCACGCTGCGATTCCTGTACGACGGGCCGCACGACGAGTTCAAGCGCACGCTGTACTCGCTGGGAGAGGCTCCACTGCCCAAGGAAATCATCAAGAGACCTGCCACGAAGGAAGACATCGACGACTTCCAGTGCATCTTCGCGCAAAACGAGGGTGCGGTGACAGCACCCATAGCCGGACTGCACTTCTCGCCGCAACTGCTGAAGCTGATGGAAATAAAGGGCATAGAGTCCACCAGCGTCACGCTGCACTGCGGACTGGGAAACTTCAGGGACATCGACGTGGAAGACCTCACCAAGCACAAAATGGACAGCGAGGAAATGCACGTACGACAGGAGGCTTGCGACGTGATAAACAACGCCAAGGCGGAGGGACGCAAGATAGTGGCCGTGGGGACCACCGTGCAGAGAGCCCTGGAGACCGCCGTGAGCGCAGACTACAAGCTGAAGGAATACGACGGATGGACCAACAAGTTCATCTTCCCCACATACAACTTCACCCTCGCCAGCGCAATGGTGGCCAACTTCTACCTCCCCTACAGCACACAACTGATGCTCACCTGCGCCTTCGGAGGCTACAACCTCGTGATGACGGCCTTCAAGGAGGCCCTGAGGTACAACGAGAACGACCACGACAAGAGGTATCGCTTCGGCACGTACGGCGACGCCATGCTCATACTAAACGACTGATGCACACGCTATACCTAAGCCTGGGCAGCAACCTGGGCGACAGGCAGACGCTCGTAAGGCAGGCACTGAGGCTGCTGGACGAGCGTCTGGGGCATCTGACCAAGGTGTCAAGCCTCATCGAGACCAAGCCCCGGGGATTCACCTCAAGCAACATGTTCATCAACGCCGCATGCTGCCTCGAGACGGAACTCCCGCCACGAGAATGCCTGCACGTCACGCAGCAGATAGAAAGGGAACTGGGACGAACGAGCAAGAGCACGGACGGCACATACCACGACCGGCCCATAGACATCGACCTGCTGATGTACGACGACATCCGCATAGACGAGCCCGGACTCGTACTGCCACACCCGCACATGCAGGAAAGGGACTTCGTAATGGTGCCGCTGAAGGAAATATTGCCCCGGTAAACACTTTTTATGACACTCACGGATACGTAATCCAAGATTAATTCGTAACTTTGCACCATCGAAGAACAATGTGGATAGATTTGGGCTGCTTGCAACCACAGTAAAAAATGCTAAAACGAGAGACACGACAGTCTCTCACGCATTTCCGCCCTATTTCTCTCCCCATTACTTTATAAAAACATTTCAACAAACTGTAAAACAAAAAGTCATGGGTTATTTATTTACATCGGAGTCAGTCTCAGAGGGACATCCCGACAAGGTCGCCGACCAGATTTCGGACGCAGTATTGGACAAGCTATTGGCATTCGACCCCAATTCGAAGGTCGCATGCGAGACCCTCGTCACCACGGGACAGGTGATACTGGCTGGCGAGGTGAAGAGCAAGGCATACGTCGACCTGCAACGCATTGCACGAGAAGTAATCAACCGAATAGGATACACCAAGAGCGAATACATGTTCGAGGGCAACAGCTGCGGAGTGCTGAGCGCGATACACGAACAGAGCGCAGACATTAACCGCGGCGTGGTACGCGAAGACCCCATGGCGCAGGGCGCAGGAGACCAGGGCATGATGTTCGGCTACGCCACCAACGAGACGGAGAACTACATGCCACTCAGCCTCGACCTGGCACACAAGCTGCTCATGGTGCTGGCAGAAATACGACGCGAGGGTAAGGTGATGACATACCTACGGCCCGACGCAAAGAGCCAGGTGACCATAGAGTACAGCGACCAGGGCATACCGCAGCGCATAGACACCATAGTGGTATCGACGCAGCACGACGAATTCGACACGGACGAAGCCATGCAAAGGCGCATCACGCAGGACGTGAAGGAGATACTGATGCCAAGGGTGCTGGAGGAGATACACTCCGACAAGGTAAGGGCTCTGTTCGACGGCGACATCAAGTACCACGTCAACCCCACGGGCAAGTTCGTGATAGGCGGCCCGCACGGCGACACGGGACTGACGGGCAGGAAAATCATCGTAGACACCTACGGAGGCAAGGGAGCGCACGGAGGCGGGGCATTCAGCG
This sequence comes from bacterium, assembly GCA_004559785.1. GTDB lineage: Bacteria > Bacteroidota > Bacteroidia > Bacteroidales > Bacteroidaceae > Physcousia. The sequence goes on from SFXD01000013.1 coordinate 17,283, forward strand.
GCAAGGACCCCTCGAAGGTGGACCGCAGCGCAGCATACGCCGTGAGACACATAGCCAAGAACATGGTGGCAGCCGGCGTGGCTGACGAGATACTCGTGCAGGTGAGCTATGCCATAGGCGTGGCAGAGCCGGTGAACCTGTACGTCAACACATTCGGGCGCAGCCATGTCGGCATGCCGGACAGCGAGATAGCAAGGCGCATCATGGAAATCTTCGACCTCCGCCCATACGCAATAGAACAAAGGCTGAAACTGCGCAACCCCATCTACGAGGAAACCGCCGCATACGGACACATGGGACGCGAGCCAAGGGTGGTCACAAAGCGCTTCGAGTCGCTCTACCAGGAGACAAGGGAAATGGAAGTGGAACTATTCACGTGGGAGAAGCTCGACTACGTAGACACCATACGCAAGGCATTCGAACTATGACACAAGTGAAGAGAATCTGCGTCTACTGCGCCAGCAGCACGAAGATAGACCCCCGATACTTCGAGGACGCTGCCACACTGGGACGGCTAATGGCAGAGCAAGGCATCGACGTAGTCAACGGGGCAGGCAACATGGGACTCATGCAGGCCTGCGCCGACGGGTGCATGGGGGCAGGCGGAAAGGCAATAGGCATCATTCCCAAGTTCATGGTGGGGGAAGGCTGGTGCCACGAGGGAATGACCGAAATCATCGAGACCAAGGACATGCACGAGAGGCAAAGGCTGATGGCAGACATGAGCGACGCAGCCATCGTACTGCCCGGCGGATGCGGCACACTGGCCGAACTGACAGAACTCATCACGTGGAAGCAACTCGGCATCTACCTCAAGCCCATCGTACTGCTCAACACCATGGGGTACTACGACCCATTGCTGAAGGTGCTGGACAACGCCATCGAACAGAACTTCATGCGCCTGCAACATGCAGGGATATGGCAGGTGGCATCCACGCCGGCAGAAGCTCTGCAAATGGCAGTCTCCACGCCCCTGTGGGACACATCCATCAGACGCTTCGCCGCAATATGACCGACTACACGCCTTGCTGCAGGGTCGCGGCAGATACGGACACAGTACCATCCCTCGAACTATCCTCGTTCCTCGACGACGGGTATTTCGGGGGAGATTCCTTGCTGCATCCCGAACTGCCCTACAGGTTGCAGGGCTACAGCGGAACACCCGTCGAATACAACCCCGACAACGACAACGGCATTGCCCTACTGCTGCTGGCAACGACCATCCTGTTCGTCTGCCTGCTCGGACAGCTGCTGCCCAGGCTAAGGCAGGCAACGTCCGACTTCTTCTTCCCCGCATCGCACGTCTCGCCTTCCGAGTCCGACTTGGCTTCGATAGGATCGTGGACGGCATTGGGATTCTCGCTCCTGACATGCACGAGCGCAGGGCTTGGCGCACTACATCTGGCCGTAGGCATGGGACTGCACGTCGACTCGCCCCTCGAACCATACGTCTACATGGCCACCTTCTCCGCAATGGTAGCACTGTACATGATGGCAAGAAACATCTTGACTTCGTTCGTAAATTGGGTGTTCTTCGAGAAGGAAACATCCAGAAGGTGGGCTAAGGCAAATTCTTACATCTGCACGATGGAAAACATGACATTCTTTCCAATCATGATCCTTACCTGCTACTCGCAGGATGCAATGCAAATCACGCTTGCCTGCATAGCGGCTACGGTCGTTACGGCGAAGATTCTCTTGCTTTACAAAACATTAAAAATCTTTTTCGACAAAACGTATGGCTATCTGCATATTTTTGTGTATTTTTGCACCCTCGAAGTGATACCGCTACTGATATTGCTGAACTTTTTGACACTTACAATAGAGGGACTGACAGTAAAAATATAAGACAAAAATGATAAAGAAGATTCTGGTTTCACAGCCTCGTCCAACATCGGAGAAATCACCCTACTTTGACATTGCCGATAAGATGAACGTAGAGATAGTGTTCCGCCCATTCATCAAGGTAGTGGGCATCACTCCCAAGGAATTCCGCCAGCAGAAGATTAGCATCCTGGACCACACCGCAGTCATCTTCACGTCAAGGCACGCCATAGACAACTTCTTCTCCCTCTGCAACCAGATGCGCATCAGCATCCCCGAGGACATGAAGTATTTCTGCATCACCGAAGCCGTGGCACTCTACATCCAAAAATACGTCCAGTACCGCAAGCGCAAGATATTCTTCGGCTCGACAGGCAAGATCGACGACATACTGCCACTCATACTGAAGCACAAGAACGAGAAATATTTCATCCCACAGAGCGACGTACACAACACGGACTTCTCCGACCTGCTCGACAGCAAGAAGATTTTCCACACGGACGGAGTGATGTACAAGACCGTCAGCAACGACTTCACGGCCGACGAACCCTTCGACTACGACATGCTCATATTCTTCTCGCCAAGCGGCATACAGGCCCTGCTGAAGAACTTCCCCGACTTCAACCAAGGCGACACCGTCATCGGCACGTTCGGACCCTCAACCGCCAAGGCCGCAAGGGACGCAGGACTACGCCTCGACATCGAAGCACCTTCCCCCGAATATCCAAGCATAACGGCAGCCATCAGCTCATATCTCTCCAAGGCAAATGTCTGACAAACCACCCCTGTCCCTCTGCAAGGCAGAACGCATCAGTAGCAGGAAAGTACTCGAGGAACTGTTCAGCGGAAGGCACAGGTCTCTGTCATCCTACCCGCTGAGAGCCATCTACATGCCGCGCCCGGACAAGGGAGTCTCCATCCTCGTGTCGGTCTCGAAGCGACATTTCAAGAGAGCCGTCCAGCGCAACCGCATAAAACGGCAGCTGCGCGAGGCATACAGGCTCAACAAGGACATACTGGCCGACCTGGACAAAGGGCTCTGCATAGCCTTCCTATGGAGGGAAAGCTCCATAATGCCTTCCGCCCTCGTAAGCGACAAGGTGCGTTCACTACTACACAGAATCCATGAAGCAGAACAAAACGTGGAGAGCAATCTCTGACACCTTGGCACGAGGGCTGATACTACCCATCAGATTCTACCAGTGCTGCATTTCGCCGCTCACTCCCCCATCGTGCCGGTTCACCCCTACGTGCAGCCAGTATGCCATCGAGGCACTGAGAAAGCACGGACCCGTCAAGGGACTCTGGCTGGCTATTAGGAGACTGCTCAGATGCCACCCGTGGGGAGGACACGGCTACGACCCCGTACCATGAAAGCAACGCTTCCTTTCGTGAATTTCCATACGCACCACCCTGCACACGAGGGGGAACTGTCGCTCGGAGGCGAGGAACACGGCTTCGACACACGATGGGACAAGCCACTCGACATACAGGAGCAGGAATTTGCCCGTGCCGTGGAAGAAAGCGAGCACAAACAGACTTTCCTCACCATACACTGCGTCAAGTCGATAGACACCGTGCTGCGCATGCGCCGCACCCTGAAGCCGACACAGCCGTGGCTGTTCCACGGATTCAGAGGCAAGCCTCAGCAGTTGCGCTCGCTCGTGGAAGCAGGCCTATTCGTCTCGTTCGGCTTCAGGTACAACGTGCAGAGCCTCTTGCTCTGCCCCCTCGAACGGATGTGCCTGGAGACAGACGACACCCCCGGGCCGATACGCCCCCTTTACGAGGAAGTATCAAGGCTAAGGGGAGTCACATTGGAGTCGTTACAGACCAGTATGGTTGCAAATATGCACAAATTAATGCAAAAAGACCCAGCCACCATCCTCCTTTAAATATAATTATGTATCTTTGCACAGAATTTAACACAACAACATACTTAGGCAATAACATATAGCATCATGGAATTCAACAGGATTACCGCTGCCGAGGCTGCAGCACTTATTGAGAACGGACAAACGATAGGTCTTAGTGGATTCACGCCGGCAGGAGTCCCCAAGTGTACGCCCGCCGAGATTGCAAAGAAGGCAGAAGCTGAGCATGCGGCAGGCCGGCCCTTCAAGATAAGCGTCTTCACGGGTGCCAGCACAGGACAGAGCTGCGACGGCGCACTTACCAACGCACAGGCCATTGACTACCGTGCGCCATACACTACCAACCCCGACTTCAGAAAGCACGTCAACAACAACGAGCTGAGATACTCCGACCTCAACCTCTCGAACATGGCTACGCAGATACGCCAGGGCTACCTCGGCGACGTAGACTGGGCTATCATCGAGGCCTGCGCCATAGAGAAGGTGGGCAGCAAGGCGCACATCTACCTCACCGCGGCTGGAGGTATCAGCCCCACGGTATGCCGACTTGCCAAACGAGGCATCATCATAGAGCTGAACGCCTTCCACAGCCCCGACAGCAAGGGCATACACGACGTGTACGAGATTGAGGACCACCCATACCGCAAGCCCATCATGATCTGCAAGGCAAGCGACCGCATAGGCAAGCCATACGTAGAGGTGGATGCCGACCGCATAGTGGGCGTCATCGAGTGCAACGTGGCCGACGAGGCCCGCGGATTCAAGGATCCAGACCCCGTAACCACGCAGATTGGACAGAACGTGGCTGACTTCCTGCTTTCCAACCTCAGGAGCGGACTCATACCAAAGACATTCCTCAACCTGCAGAGCGGAGTGGGCAGCGGTGCCAATGCCGTGCTCGGAGCTCTCGGCCAATGCCCCGAGGTGCCCAACTTCAACATCTACACCGAGGTTCTGCAGGATGCACCCGTAGCCCTGATGAAGCAGGGACGCGTGCTAAGCGCATCAACATGCTCGCTGACCGTGACAAACGAATGCCTGCAGGACATTTACTCAAACATCGACTTCTTCAAGGACAAGCTCGTACTGCGCCCGTCGGAAATTAGCAACTGCCCTGAGGTGATAGCACGCATCGGTGTATGCGCACTCAACACAGCCATCGAGTGCGACCTGTACGGACACGTCAACTCTACCAAGATCTGCGGCACCAAGATGATGAACGGTATTGGCGGCAGCGCAGACTTCGCCTCATCGGCATACCTCTCGATATTCACTTGCGGCTCTACCACAAAGGGAGGCGCCATCAGCAGCATCGTACCCTTCGCCAGCCATATCGACCACACCAACCACTACATCGACGCCGTTATCACGGAGTATGGCGTGGCGGACCTAAGGCACAAGAGCGACATGCAGAAGGCGGAAGCCCTCATCGAGGTGGCACATCCCGACTACCGCCCCATGCTGCGCGACTACCTGAAGTACGCCTCGAAGAAGGGCGGACATACACAGCACGAACTCAGCGCAGCCTTTGCCATGCACGACACCTTCCTGCGCAAGGGAGACATGCGCCTCACGGACCTGGCTGAGTATATAAAGTAAAAAGTTGGAATACGAAGACAGCCTGAAGACCTACCGCGACCTCAAGCTATGTGCGTTTGCAAAAAAGGAAAAGTGATTATGAGGCGTGTTTGTATTATGTTGCTGATGTCATTGACGATGTCGGTGTCTGGCTGCATTGGGGCTACCCCTACCCCACTTGCAGGGAAGAAGGTTCTCGTGGTATACGGAGGATGGGAGGGTCACGACCCTGTCGGCTGTCGTGACATCTTCGTGCCTTGGCTCACGCAGGAGGGTGCCGAGGTCATCCTGTCGGACAGCCTTGGCATATACAAGGACGAGGCCGTGATGAAGCAAGTGGACCTTGTGGTGCAGGCATGGACCATGGGCGAGATACGTCCCGAGGAAGAGGCAGGCCTGCTGGCAGCCGTAGAGCATGGTACGGGTTTGGCAGGATGGCACGGAGGGCTGGGCGACTCGTTCCGCAACAGTACTGCATACCAGTTCATGGTGGGAGGGCAGTTCGTGGCGCATCCCGGAGGCACCGTCGACTATGACGTGGAGCCTTCAGACAGGAAGGACCCCGTGATGAAGGGAATAGGCAAGTTCCACGTAAGGAGCGAGCTATACTACATGCATGTCGACCCTGCCATCAGGGTACTTGCCTCCACTCGCATGAGCGGCGAGCACGCTCCGTGGCTGGAGGGCGTGGAGGTTCCGGTCGTATGGAAGAAGATGTATGGTGATGGTCGCGTCTTCTATTCTGCGCTGGGGCATACGGCAGAAGACTTCTCAACTCCCGAGGTGCTGGAAATAATGAAGCGCGGCATTCGCTGGGCAGTGCGTCAGTAGTGCCTGTCGGCTGCGAATCCCACGAAATGGTGCAGGGCAATGGCAATCTCATGGTCTCGCCCGTCGTCGATGAGCCCGTCTGCCATCATCCTGAACTCGTCCATAGCCCATTTGGCATAGTCAAGCCCGCCTTCCTCCTTGGCGAAGGCCACGAGCTGGGCTATGTCTTCGCAGCCAGCCTCTCCGCGCCTTACAGCAAGGGCTTTCTCCCTCATGGCTTGGTTGTCGGAATGGTTGACGGCATATATTAGCGGAAGGGTCAGCTTGCCCTCTTTCATGTCGTTGCCCGTAGGCTTGCCTACATCCTCCGTAGTGCCGTAGTCGAAGATGTCGTCGCGTAGTTGGAAACATGTGCCTACCAGTTGTCCGAACTGGCGCATCCGTTCCGCCTCCTCCTCCGTACCTCCTGCGGCAATCACTCCAAGCTGTGCCGCAACGGCAAACAGGCTGGCAGTCTTGCGTCGTATTATGGAATAGTAGGACACCTCGTCGATGGTGTCGGAGTCTATGTTGTGCAACTGCAGCAGTTCGCCGTCGGCGAGTGTCTGACCCAGCGAAGCAACGATGTCCACTATCCTGGCATCGCCTGTCAGCGCCGCATGGTGCAAGGCCCTGCTCAGTATGAAGTCGCCTACCAGTACGGCAGCCTGGTTGCTTACAAGGGCGTTGACGGAGGCCTGCCCCCTGCGTCGGTCGCTCTCGTCCACCACGTCGTCGTGTACGAGGCTTGCCGTATGCAGCAGCTCCAGCGACAGAGCCACGTTGAAGACCTTCTCGCTAACGTTGCCCATGAGACGTGCTGATAGGAACACCAACGACGGTCGCACCAGCTTGCCACTTCTCTTCAAAACATGGTTGAGGGCAGTTTCCAGCAGGGGGTTGTCGTGCTGCAATGTAAGGCGGAACTGCTCGCGGTAAGTCTCCAATTCGCTTGCTATAGGGCTTTGGATATCCTGTAAATCACTCATCATTTGCACTTTTGAACTGCAAAATTACATAAAAAAGATGACCATTTCACTTTTTTTGCATAAATTTACAACAAATTTTGGCTTAAAACATGCAGAAACTATACTTATTGGACGCATACGCCTTGATATACAGGGCGTATTACGCATTTATCAAGAACCCGCGCATCAACTCAAGGGGAGAGAACACGTCTGCCATCCTGGGCTTCGTCAACACGCTGGAGGAAGTAGTACAGAAGGAGCGTCCCACCCACATCGGAGTGGCTTTCGACCCCCATGGTGGCACGTTCCGCCACGAGGCATATCCGCCATACAAGGCCCAGCGGGAGGAAACCCCGGAGGCAATTAGGTTTGCCGTGCCATACATCAAGCAACTCCTGAAGGCATACAACATCCCTGTACTGGAAGTGGAGGGGTACGAGGCGGACGACGTGATAGGTACACTCGCGCGACAGGCGGATGATATGGGAATCGAGACATACATGATGACCCCTGACAAGGACTACGGCCAGCTCGTCACCGACCGTGTGCGCATCTACCGTCCTGCCGTGGGAAAGGCTGATGCCGTACTGATGGGGCCTGAGGAGGTTAAGGCTAAGTGGAACCTCTCCCACCCCAGGCAGGTGATAGATATGCTCGGACTCATGGGAGATGCCTCGGACAACATCCCCGGATGCCCGGGGGTAGGTGAAAAGACGGCATCCAAGCTGATACAGGAGTTCGGCGACGTAGAGACCCTGCTCGACAGTACGGACAAGCTGAAGGGCAGCCTCAGGCAGAAGGTGGAGGAAGGAGCCGACAAGATACGCCTCAGCAAGTGGCTTGCAACCATCAAGACCGACCTGCCAATCCGGCTCGACTTGAAGGCTCTGGAATGCGTGGAGCCTGACAAGGACGAACTGCAAAGGCTGTTTGCCCAGCTGGAGTTCCATACCTTGATGCGCAAGAAGGTACAGCCCGCGGTACGGCAGCCAGCTCCGAAGACCAAGGCGAGGAATGCCGATGCCCTGCAGGGAGACTTGTTCGAGGGATTCGCTTCGGACGACGAAGGTGCCGAGGTCAACACGCATACGGACGCACCTGCCCCACAGCAGGTTGATGCCGACTACCAGCTGGTGGACACCCACGAGGGGATGGAGGAACTTGCACGCCTGCTCTTGGGCAAGGACGAGGTGTCCATGGATACTGAGACGACGGACATCTCCCCGATGCGGGCAAGGCTCGTGGGATTGAGCTTCTCCGTCTGCGAAGGGCAGGCCTGGTATGTGCCAGTGTACAATGACAGCGCTGCATTGGAAATCTTCCGCCCTGTATACGAGAGCGAATCCATACTGAAGGTGGGACAAAACCTGAAATACGACCTGCAGGTGCTGAAGAACCATAGAATAGACCTCAGGGGAAGGATGTTCGACACTATGATAGCCCACTACCTGCTACATCCCGAGATGAGGCACGGCATGGACTACCTGGCCGAGGTCTACCTGAAATATACCACCATACACATCGACCAACTGATAGGTACGGGCAAGTCGCAGAAGTCGATGGCAGACCTGCCGCCAAGGGATATCTGCAACTATGCCTGCGAGGATGCCGACATAACGCTTAGGCTGAAGCACCTACTTGAACCCGAACTGGCAAAGGAAGGTTGCGACCGCCTCTTCCGGGACATGGAGATGCCCCTCATGCCCGTATTGGCGCACATGGAGCGCAATGGTGTCTGCCTCGACACGGAAGGGCTCAAGGAGACTTCGCTGCACTTCAACTCCGAGATGACGCATCTTGAGAAGGAGATACATTCGCTGGCAGGGATGCAGTTCAACATCTCCTCGCCCAAGCAGGTAGGCGAGGTGCTGTTCGACCAACTGCACATTTCCTCGAAGACCAAGAAGACCAAGACCGGACAGTACGTAACGGGCGAGGAGGTGCTGGAGAGCCTCAGGGACAAGCACCCCGTGGTGGGAAAGATCCTCGAGTACAGGGCATACAAGAAGCTGCTCGGCACATACGTAGATGCACTGCCAGGGCTGATAGACCCCGGCACGGGACACATACACACGTCTTTCAACCAAACCGTCACCAGTACGGGGCGGCTTTCGTCCTCTAACCCCAACCTGCAGAACATCCCCGTAAGGGATTCACTTGGCAGGGAGGTAAGGAAAGCCTTCGTGCCAGAACCCGGCCAGGAGTTCCTCAGTGCCGACTACAGCCAGATTGAACTTCGAATCATGGCACACCTTAGCGGAGACGCTAATCTCATCGAGGCATTCCGCTTGGGGCACGACATACATGCCGCCACGGCTGCCAAGATATACAGGAAGGATATTGCCGACGTCACTCCCGACGAGAGGCGCAAGGCAAAGACCGCCAACTTCGGCATCATCTACGGCATCTCGGCATTTGGCTTGGCAGAGCGTCTGGGCGTGAGCCGCACGGAGGCAAGGCAACTGATAGACGGGTATTTCGAAACCTATCCGGGGGTCAGGGAATACATGGCCCGCAGCATCGACATGGCAAGGGAGAAGGGATACACGGAGACCATTTTCCACCGCAAGTGCCAATTGCCCGACATCAACTCCGGCAATGCCATCGTCAGGGGGTATGCCGAGCGCAACGCCATCAATTCGCCCATACAAGGCTCGGCGGCAGACATAATAAAGATTGCCATGATAAACGTCCACAGGAGGATGGAGAAGGAGGGTATGCAGAGCAAGATGATACTGCAGGTGCACGACGAGCTGGACTTCTCCGTACCAGCCAGCGAAAAGGAGGCGATGCAAAGCCTCGTGATGGAGGAAATGCAGAATGCCGTCGAACTGGACGTACCGCTGATAGCCGACTTTGGGTGGGGAAGCAACTGGCTTCAGGCTCATTGACGGCAAAGATGATACGGAAATGTTTGGCTATGTGAAATAATTGCAATACTTTTGCACACGAATTCAGATAATACAGTATATATATATAAAGATGAAAGCAGGTATAGTAGGACTGCCCAACGTGGGTAAGTCGACACTCTTCAACTGTCTGTCGAGCGCAAAGGCGCAGGCAGCCAATTTCCCCTTTTGTACCATCGACGCACAACTCGGACAGGTAAGCGTGCCGGACGAGAGACTTACCAAACTGGCAGAACTCGTGCATCCAGGACGCATCGTACCAGCCGTGTGCGACATCGTGGACATTGCAGGACTCGTGAAGGGTGCCAGCAAGGGTGAAGGACTGGGCAACCAGTTCCTGGCAAACATACGCGAATGCGATGCCATAATACATGTGCTGAGATGCTTCGACAACGGCAACATAGTTCACGTGGACGGCAGCGTCAACCCCGTACGCGACAAGGAGATAATAGACATGGAGCTGCAGCTGAAGGACCTGGAGACCCTCGACAACCGCATGAAGCGAGTGGAGAAGGCAGCCAGGGTTGGTGGCGACAAGCAGGCAAGGATAGAACTGGACGTCATAGAGGCTTACCGCAAGGCCCTGCTCGAAGGTAGGAGTGCGCGTACCGTGACTTTCGACTCCGAGGACGAGGCAGCAGCTGCCAAGGGACTCTTCCTGCTGACCGCCAAGCCCGTATTGTACGTCTGCAACGTGGACGACGCATCAGCTTCCACAGGCAACGCCTACACCGAGGCTGTCAGCAAGGCCATTGAGGGCGAGGATGCAGAGATGCTCATCATCAGCGCACAGACAGAGGCCGACATAGCCGAACTGGAGAGCTACGAGGAGAAGCAGATGTTCCTGGAGGACATGGGGCTGGAGGAGAGCGGATGCAACCGCCTCATCAAGGCCATCTACCACCTGCTCACACTGCAAACCTTCATCACGGCTGGCGAGATGGAGGTCAAGGCATGGACCTTTAGGCGAGGATGGAAGGCTCCGCAATGTGCAGGAGTGATACACACCGATTTCGAGAAGGGATTCATCCGAGCCGAGGTTATCAAGTACGAGGATTACATCAAGTACGGCTCGGAGGCTGCCGTGCGCGAGGCTGGCAAGATGGGTGTTGAAGGCAAGGACTATGTGGTGCAGGACGGAGACATCATGCACTTCCGCTTTAATGTTTAGCACGCCATGAACATGTTCATTGACTGGGCACCCGACGTGGTTGCCCTCGACCTTGGCTTCTTTGCCATTCGCTGGTACTCGCTATGCTGGATACTCGGCTTGATGGGGGTCACCTTTCTGATGCACAGGCTCTACAGGCAGCAGAACCTTACCGACGAGCAGTTCGAGCCTATGTTCATGTACTGCTTCGTGGGCATACTGGTGGGAGCCAGGCTCGGGCATTGCCTGTTCTACGAGCCATCGTACTACCTGCACCATGTCACGGAAATGCTTCTTCCCATAAAGGCAATGCCCGACGGCGGATGGCGCTTTACAGGCTACGAGGGGCTTGCCAGCCACGGAGGTACGATAGGACTGATGCTGGCCCTGGTGCTGTATGCCCGCAGTCAGCGACTGCCCCTACTGCACGTACTGGACAACGTGGGAATCGTCACCCCCATATGCGCCTGCGCCATCAGGCTGGGCAACCTGATGAACTCCGAGATCATAGGCAAGGTGTCGGACGTGCCCTGGGCATTCCGCTTCATGCACAGCAGCGAGGCGATGCAGACGCTCGATGCCAGCGGCATGCCCTTGCCACGCCATCCGGGTCAGTTGTACGAAGCCATCTGCTATGCCGCCTTCTTCTTCGTGGGATGGTTCATGTACCGCAGGAGGGGTGAACTCGTAGGCAGTGGATTCTTCTTCGGGCTGTGCCTCTTCCTTATCTTCACGAGCCGCATCTTCATAGAATACACCAAGGAGAACCAAGTCAGCTTCGAGGACGGGATGCTCTTCAACATGGGGCAGTTGCTGAGCCTGCCCTTCGTGCTGCTCGGTGCCTTCTGCATGTACAGGGCACTTGCTAATGCGAGGCGGAAGTGACACATACACCTGTACGTGTGGAGTCAAGGTAGTTGCCATGCTCCTCGTGTCGCTCCTGTGTTTGCCATCCCTCTCACAGGACACGTTGTCTGTGGCAGGCGTTGGGGCAGACACGTTGGTCGTGACAGGACTACCAGTGGACACAGTCACCGTCTCAAGGCGCATGGAGAGGCTTTCCCAGGCAAAGAGGGTTATCCTCCCTGCCAGCCTCATCGCGGTAGGCTCCATTGGGCTTATCCGCAACTCGCCTATCCAGAAGGTGTCGCAGCACGTACACAACAGCATCGGCAATGGCAAGCTAAGGCATACCAGTGTCGACGATTATATCCAGTACACCCCATTGGCCCTCAATGTTTGCCTGTCGCTCGGAGGAGTGAAGTCCAAGCATAGTTTCCTCGACCGTTTCTTTGCCGCAGGAGGAGCCTATGTTTGTACGTTTGCCCTGACCAACGGGTTGAAGTATACCGTACGTGAGAAGCGTCCGGACTCCGGGAGGCGCAACTCCTTCCCCTCAGGACATACCGCCATGGTCTTCACCGGGGCGGAGATAGTGCGCACGGAGTTTGGTCCATGGTGCGGATTGGCGGCATACAGCGTGGCATGCACGGTAGGAGTGCTGCGCGTAACCAACGACCGTCACTGGTGCCACGACGTATTGGCTGGTGCGGGCATTGGCATTCTCAGTGCCAGGATAGGATATTGGATGCTGCCCGTATGGAAGCGGGTGTTCCCCTTCAAGGACAAAGGCAGGGGCATGTCGTGCCTACCTGTCTACAATCCCTACGACAATTCCTTGGCAGTAAGTTGCAACATACTTTTGTAGGAAGAGTGGTAACGCAGCAGACATCTTTTTTGCATGAAGGAGCGATGCGGACTTCGTGAGGATGTTGGAGGAGGGAAAGGACTCTGATTCGCAAGAAATGACATTATATAATAAGGTATTCAAGAGTCTCGCAAATGTCTGTCATTTGATAATAATGAATAATAATTTATAGGTCACTACCATAAGTATATGAAGGAAATGGCACTTATTCTCCTGCTGGCTATACAGGCCATGGCGTTGCAGGCACAGGGTACGACCATGAGCACCACCATGGGCGGAGGTCTGGAAACAAATGGCTTGGAACTCGCGGTATGCGCCTATTCCGCAGGATGGCGGGAGCTGTCCGTCCGCAGGGACTGGGGCGAATCCAAGCAGGAGCCAAGAAGCTTCCAGCTCATGTCCGACGGCAAGGCTTGCTTCGAGGGGACATGCCGATACGACCAGTGCGGAGACTCAGTACGGGGAGAAATCAAACTGACATGCACCAGGGACATCACCATGCAGAGCCTTTCCCTGGCAATGAACGTCCCATTGGGCAAAAACCGTGGAAGGCAATGGCGCACGGATGGCTTGCCGCACGAGATACCCACGGGAAGGTCAGAGAGCGGAAACTTGCAAAAGTGCCAAGTACCTATGCTGGACGGAGAAATGCTGACAATAGACTTTGCCACCCCCATCCACTACCTGGAGCAAGACCTAAGCCGATGGAGCGACACATGGTCGGTACGGCTGGGAGACGACCAGGCCCCTCGTACGTTTACCCGTGGTGAGCAGGTCACCTATGGCTTCGTGCTCTCCGCCCATGGTGGAGTCAAGGTAGAGAACGTCTATAAGGAGATACACCTACGGCCTGGGGCGCAATGGGTGAGGCTCGGCAATGACAAGGACATTGTGCCAGGCAGTGCCCTCGACTTCTCACGGCTCGGCATGCAGCATGCCCCTGCAGGGAAGTATGGATGGCTGAAGGCAAGGGGAGGGACGTTTGAGTTCGAGAAGAGACCAGGCAAGCCCTGCCGATTCTATGGCGTAAACCTGTGCTTCACCGCCAACTATCCTACGCACGACGTGGCGGACATGCTTACCGACCGCCTGGTACGCCTGGGGTACAATAGCATTCGCATCCACCACCACGACGACATCTGGGGTAAAGGCGACCCCGAGATGCGCGACCGCCTGGATTACCTGTTGGCAAAGGCCATGGAGAAGGGACTGTACGTGACCACGGACATGTATGTGTCCCGGCGCGTCACATGGCGCGAACTGGGAGTAGGACGGGAAGGCGAGGTAGGCATGGACCTCTTCAAGTCGCTGGTGGGGTGCTTCGAACCTGCGTTCCAAAACTGGTGCGCCTTTGCCATGGAGTTCCTCGGACACAGGAATCCTTATACGGGACGCATGTACAAGGACGAACCCGGGATGCCCCTGCTTTCCCTGATCAACGAGGGAGAACTCTTCATGGGTTTCGACTCCAAGCAGGGCGACTCCATCATACGGCAATCTTACATGGATTTCGTCGGCAAGGACGAACCATTGACGTATGGGACTCCAGGCTTCCATGCCTTTGCCGACGAACTGGAACGCCGCATAGCCACCCGTTGCTCGGCCTACCTACGCAAGATAGGATGTAAGGCACTGCTTACCAACGACAACAACGGGTCGCAACATGGTGAAGGCGAAGGTGCGACACCGCTTTACGACTATGTCGACAACCATTTCTATATCGACCATCCCGTATTCCTCGACAAGAGCTGGCGACTGCCCTCCCGTTGCAACAACGACAACCCCGTATGCTATGGCGGCCCGGAGTTGCTCCGCAAGGACTATGCCAAGGGCTTCTCCAAGCCATATACCATCACGGAGTGGAACTTCTCCGGTCCCGGCAGGTTCCGTGGATTGGGAGGCATGCTGACAGGAGCCAAGGCCGCCATACAGGAATGGGACGGATTATGGAGGTTTGCATACTCGCACAGTAGCGACGACCTCCTCGACAATCCAGACTCACATCCCGGGTATTTCGACGTGGCAACCGACCCTCTCTCGCAAGCCTCCGACCGAGCGTCCGTTTGCCTCTTCCTGCGAGGGGATGCCAGCGAGGAGGACGACCTGCAACTGGACCGGGACAATGGCGTGCTAAAGCTCAGCACCCAGCGCATGTGCGGGATATACGCCTCGCAGGGCAAGCACACGGCGGGCATACTGACGGCAGAGATAAGCGGGGCTGCAGCTACGGTATGCCTCTGTTCGCTCGACGGAAAGGAATTGTCAAAATCCCGTCACATGCTCCTTACCCACATCACGGACGTCCAGGGAGACGGCACCGTGTATGCCGATAGCAAACGGAAGATTCTGCTTCGATGGGGACGTGGGGCATTGCTGGAACGAGGCTCGGCACATGTCACCATCGCCATCCCCGGGAAAAAGGCATGCAAGGTGTACGAGACCGACACCAGTGGACGTAGGGTCGAGAGCCTGCCATGCCAGCACGACCGGCAAGGACTCTCCTTTACCGTATCTACCGCCAACGACCGGAATGAAGGCCGGATATATTACGAGATTTGCAGATAAGGGGAGCCAATCACAATCTCAGGACTTCCGCAGGTGTCAAAACGGAAGCAAACCGCTAATGTAGGACAGGATTTCGGCTTGGCATGTCGATATCTGAATACAGAAAGAGCGACAAGCTTTTTTGAGCGTTTTCGTCAAGCCAAAAGAGCAAAGCGAGTCTACTTGTACTGATACTTTCCTATTCCAAGCTTCCTCTTACTATCCTTGAAGAACAACCTCCAAAGACCAACGCATGACAAGCTTTGGATATACAAGCCTTTCCATATTATTACAACACTTTTATTGACGAAAAATCTGTATATTGGCACACTTTTTCTGACGAATAATGCATACAACTCCACACTTTTTCTGACGAATAATACTGCAAAGATAGCGTTAACCCAAGTTTGATACTCAAAAATAATTTTCAACGATTTTTATCCCATTTGAACGAGCTAACCAGTTGATTTCCAAATGAGGCTTCCGCAAAAACGC
>SFXD01000084.1 GCA_004559785.1 bacterium
ACGACATCTATGGTTACGTAGCTCCATCGGGAAGCAAGTTCGTTGGAGAAAGTGTTGTTACTCTGCCATACAGAATAGAGTTTGAGAATGACACAGCCTTCGCTACTGCTTCTGCTCATGTGGTTGAGATAAAGGACACTCTCGACAGCAAATTGTTTGATTTGGCGACATTCGTTCCTACAGACATCAAGATTGGCAACAAGACTGAACATCTGGATGGAACTCCCAACTTCGTCAAGACGATAGATATGCGTCCCGCCATCAACACCATCACACAAGTGGAAGGTAAGTTCGACCGGAAGAAGGGCATAGCGACATGGACATTTACCTCGCTCGACCCAATGACAATGGAACCGACGGACGACGTGATGCAGGGATTCCTGCCTGTGAACCATGACGGAATTTCTGGCATAGGCGAAGTTTCTTACAACATCTCTTTGAAGGGTAAGTTGACGGACGGAAAAGAGATACCTAATCGTGCCTCCATAGTGTTTGACAACAACGAGCCCATTCTCACCCCGACGTGGACGAATGTCATTGATGCCGTCTCTCCGGAAAGTTACATAAATTACCTTGAGGTCGTAAACGATTCCATCGTACGTGTACACTGTGACGGCGAAGACTCACGTTCCGGTATATGGAAGTATTCTATATATGTACAATATGGGGAAAACGCTTCGTGGAACGAGGTTGCGGAGATAGATACCACATGCTTTGATTTCCGTTTCTATGAGGATATCGAATATGGCTTCTGTGTCATTGCTACGGACTCTGCTGGAAATGTAGAGCAGAAATTGATAGAGCGGCAGTTCTCTTTCCGCAATGGAGAGGTAGTGGATTACACGGATGCCGTGAAGTCCGCAGAGCCGACGGCTTCAACCACCGTGTTCCGTGCCTACGACCTGAATGGCCGCTTGGTGCAGGATGAAAACCAGCGTGGAATCATTATCAAGAACAGGAAAAAACTGTTGAGGAGATAGATTCCTGCAGTATCGTTAAACCCGAATCGGTCGTTAGACTGTCATGCGCTTACAAACGATGACTTCATCGTAACGCTAATGGCCGATTCGGGTCCAACAATACCACCACCCAGTAATACTTACTTTTCAGAGGAGATATACTTCATTGGCAAAAGAAGATATACTTCATCGGCAAAAGGAGATATACTTCATTGGCAAAAGGAGATATACTTCTCCTGCAAGCAAGTAATGACCAACTCGGGATAAATGGATACAGCATACGCCAACATGTTGAATTTTTCCTGAGTCAAAGTGGACGAGTTTGGAATATTATTTGTAATTTGGGATGAAAAAGACCATTCCTCTACTTGACCCGTATCAGGGTCAGCCCGTCACGTAATGGGAGTATTACCTTCTCCACCCGCTCGTCCTTAGCGACGATGTCGTTGAACAGTTGTATGCCTTTGGTCTGGAGGTCGCTCTCACGGGGAGACCTTTCCAGTACGTGCCCATACCACAGGGTGTTGTCCGCTATGATGAACCCGCCCTTTCGCATCCTGGGCAGTACCATGTCGTAGTATTCGACGTATTGCCGCTTGTCAGCATCAATGAACGCCATGTCCCACCGGACGTCCATCTTGGGGACTAATTGCAGGGCATCGCCTATGTGCAGGTGAAGCCTGTCGCGGTAGGGACTACCGTCGAACCATTTCCTGATGAAATCCTCCTGCTCGTCGAATATCTCGAAGGTATGCAGCTCGGCATCTCCTTCCAGCCCTTCTGCCATGCTAAGGGAACTGTAGCCGCTGAAGGTGCCCAGCTCGAGCACCATGCGTGGGCGAATCATCTGCACCAGCATCTTAAGTAGCCGCCCTTGCAGGTGGCCGCTTGCCATCTGTCCGTAGGATAGGCGCAACTGCGTATCGCGCCACAGAGCATGCAGGTAGTCTCCCTCTGCATCTATGTGGCGCAATATGTATTCGTCCAAGTCCAGCGGGCTCTTATCCCTGTTCTCCGTTGCGGACGGCATTGTCTATCAGTGCCTCTATGGCAAGGCGGTAACTGTCGAGTCCAAAGCCGCATATCACACCCATGCAGCCTGGGCTGATGAGGCTCTTGCGGCGGAACTCCTCGCGCTGGTGCAAGTTGCTGATGTGGACTTCCACGGTGGGCGTGCTTACGCTCTTCAGGGCATCCAGTATGGCAACGCTCGTATGCGTGTAAGCCCCGGCGTTGAGCACGATGCCGTCGCGGTCGAAGCCCACCTCCTGTATCTTGTTGATTATCTCACCCTCCAGATTGCTCTGGTAATAGTCGATGCGAACTTTAGGAAAACGGGTGCGAAGGTCTTTCAGATAGTCTTCCCATGCACGTTTACCGTAGATTTCAGGTTCCCTGATGCCCAGCAAGTTCAAATTTGGGCCGTTGATAATTTGTATTCTCATGATAAATAAGTAACTTTGTCGCTACAAAGATAACAAAAAAGAGTGAACTTGCCGCCTTTGGCACGTAAATTTTGACTAAAGTATAGATAAATTGGGATACAAGTTGACTAATACGGGCAATGTGGATGCCAGAATACTGAATAGATACGTCCAGTATCTGCGACTGGAGCGATCGTACACGGACAACACGCTCGATGCCTACCTGATGGATTTGCAGAAAATGCTCAACTACTATGCCGACAATGGCATAGACTTCCGCAACGTGACCATCGAGCAGTTGGATGCCTTTGCCGCCTCGTTGCGTACGAGTGGCGTGTCGGCAAGGAGCGTTGCCCGGGTGCTGAGTGGCGTAAGGTCGTTCTACAGGTTCCTGTGCCTTGAGAGGGAACTGGACACGGATCCCACCGAACTGCTGGAGAGCCCGAAGATAGGCAAGCATCTGCCAGAGGTGCTGAGCATACACGAGATAGACGACATCGAGGCTGCCATAGACCTTAGCAAGCCGGAGGGGGTGAGGGACTTGGCGATAATAGAGGTGCTCTACGGATGCGGGCTGAGGATTAGCGAACTGTGCGAGCTCAGGATGAACCAGTTGTACATAGAGGAGGGCTACCTGAGGGTGCTTGGCAAGGGGCGCAAGGAGAGGCTGGTGCCCATAGGAGGGCAGGTGATACGCCGGCTGAGGGATTGGCTTGTGGTGCGCACCGGCAAGCAGGCAAAGCCAGGGCATGAGGACTATGTGTTCATCTCGCTGACGAGGGGTACGAAGCTCAGCAGGGTCAGCCTGTTCGTGTACATCAAGGGATATGCCAGCAAGGCAGGCATCAGGAAGAACATCAGCCCGCACACCTTCAGGCATAGCTTTGCTACGCACCTACTTGAGGGCGGTGCCAACCTGAGGGCGATACAGGCGATGCTCGGCCACGAGGACATCGGCACCACGGAGATATATATGCACCTTGACAAAAGGCATCTCAGGAAGGAAATCCTCGAGCACCATCCGCGCAACATGCGCAAAAGTGAGTAAAATGAACAGTTAAGGAGAAATATTACCCCTTTTTATATCCTCGTCTTTGTTTTTTTTGTAACTTTGCAGCCGAAAATAAAGAACTCAAACAAATAAAGTTATGCAGAAGACAAACATTCTTATGCTGGCAGCAGGTTCTGCGCTGCTGCTGACATCTTGTAGCAAGTTGGGAAAACTAAGTTCGGACAATTTCACCGTTACGCCGACTCCTTTGGAGGCTGTGGGTGGACAGGTGCCAGCCACCATCAATGGCACGTTCCCAACAAAGTATCTGAAGAAGAAGGCTGTAGTAACGGTTACACCAGTACTGAAGTATGAGGGCGGCGAGGCTGTAGGCCAGAGCGCAACCTTCCAGGGAGAGAAGGTAGAGGGCAATGCCACTACCATCAGTTACAAGGTTGGTGGTACCTACACCATGAAGAGCAACTTCGCATTCGTAGAGCCCATGCTCAACAGCGAGCTTTATGCCCGTTTCGATGCCAAGCTTGGCAAGAAGACCGTCAGCATCCCCGAGGTTAAGATAGGTTACGGCGTAGTTGCTACAAGCGAGCTGCTCAACCGTTGCAGCATCACACCTGCCACCGCACCCGATGCCTACCAGCGCATCATAGCACAGAAGCAGGAGGCCAACATCAAGTTCCTCATCAATCAGGCTAACCTTCGTGCCAGCGAGCTCAACAGCGTAAGCATCAAGGACCTGGGCAAGATTCTTAGGGAAATCAACGACAACGAGGAGACACGTGCCCTCAGCAGCATAGAGGTTAGCGCATACGCCAGCCCCGATGGTAAGTACTCCTTCAACGAGAAGTTGGCTGAGAAGCGTCAGAACGTAAGTTCCAACTACCTGAAGAACGAGTTGAAGAAGATAAAGATGAATGCTGACGTAGACACCAAGTTCACGGCTGAGGACTGGGAAGGATTCCAGGAACTGGTTTCCAAGAGCAACCTTCAGGACAAGGCTGTCATCCTGCGAGTGCTCTCCATGTACCAGGATCCAGAGGAGCGTGAGCAGCAGATCAGCAACATGAGCGAGGTCTATACCGACATCAAGGAGAGCATCCTGCCAGAGTTGCGCCGCGCACGTCTCATCGTCAACTATGAAATCATCGGCCGCAGCGACGAGCAGATCCTCGACCAGTACAAGCAGGATCCCAGCAAGCTCAGCGTAGAAGAACTTGTATACGGCGCAAACAAGCTTGTAAAGGATGAGGCTACACGCCAGCAGTGGAACGAGACCATCGCCAAGCTCTACCCCAGCGACTACCGCTCACTCAACAACATGGCACAGCAGGCCATTGCAAATGGCAACGTCAATGCAGCCCAGAACTACCTGAAGGAGGCTCAGAAGGTTAGCAAGAACGCTGCCGAGGTAAATACCAACATGGCTCTGCTCGCATTGAAGAGCGGAGACGTTGCAGCTGCCGAGACATACCTTGCAAAGGGTAGCGGTGCCGACACCTTCAAGGAGGTGATGGGTAACCTGAACATTGCCAAGGGCAACTACACACAGGCCGCTTCCGACCTGGCTGGCGCAAAGACCAACAGTGCCGCCCTCGCACAGATACTTGCCAAGGACTATACGAATGCCAAGAACACACTGGCTAACGTAAAGAATGCAGATGCCACTACAAGCTACCTGCAGGCTATCCTCGCTGCTCGTACAGGTGATGCCAACGGCGTTGCCACCAACCTGAAGAACGCCATACAGAAAGATCCCACGCTGGCTTCGCGTGCAGCCAAGGACCTGGAGTTCTCGAAATTCGAAAGCACAGTAAAGAGCCTTGTAAAGTAAGTGAAGAATAAGCTATTCTATATAGCTGCGTTGCTCACCCTGCTCAGTTGCAGCAAGCACCCCGGCGAAGTCCGCATACAAGGGAGGTTTGCTCACCTGGAGCAGGGTGAGTTCTATATATACAGTTCGGACAGGGAACTGGGCAGGCTCGACACGGTGCACATCAAGGATGGCGAGTTCGCCTATACCATGCCCCTGCAGGGTAGTTGCATCCTGCATCTCCTATACCCCAACTATTCCCAACTCACATTCTTTGCCCACGATGGGGATGACCTGCTCATAGAGGGTGATGCCCGCGACCTGAACAACGTGGAGGTGAGTGGCTCTGATGACAACAAACTGTATACGTCCTTCAGGAAAGAGACCGCAACCATGCCTCACGCGAAACTCGTAGACGTGGCACGGCAATACATACTGAAGCATCCCGACAAACTCGTCGCCCGCCATCTCTTCTGCCAGTACTGGCTACTTGGCGACAGCATCTCGCATAGCCAGGCCATCGAGATATACGACAGCCTGGTCAAGGCTCGTCCCGACGACCCCGCCTTGCTCTCCCTTTCGGAGCATGTGCATGCGAGTGGCGTACTTGTGGAGGGACAACCTCTGCCTCGGTTGCAGCTGCAGACCCGACCCTCGCTCTTCGACGACAAGCAAGGGAAGGATACCATAAGCAACGAGAGCCTTCGCGGCAATTACCTCCTGATTTCTTTCTGGGCCAGTTGGCGTAGCGGCTCGCAAAGTGCGCTGTTCCGTACGAGGAAGATACGTAGGGAGATGAAGTCGAAAGGCAAGAAAATCAATGCCCTCAGTTACTCCCTCGACGTAAGCGAAAGGGCCTTGCGTAGGGTAGAGTGGCGTGACAGCATCGACTATTACAGCTATTGCGACTTCCTCTGCTTCGACAGTCCGCTCGCACGCCAGTGGGGAATACGCACGCTACCATATTACGTCCTTGTCAGTCCCGACATGAAGGTCATTGCCATTGGAAACGACTGGAAGAAGGACATTGAACCTAAAATCGAAGAACTGTGCTTGTAAAGACTTACAGTGCCATCGTGCAGGGCTTGCAGGCAATGCCCGTTACCGTGGAGGTCAACGCAGCCCGCGGAATACGCTTCGTGATAGTGGGCTTGCCCGACAATGCGGTCAAGGAGAGCTACGAACGCATTATGGCTGCCATCGACAACAGCGGCTACTCCTTCCCCTCCAAGCAGATTACCGTCAACCTTGCCCCTGCCGACGTCAGGAAGGAAGGGTCAGGCTTCGACCTCCCCATCGCCATAGCCATCCTTGCCACCGACGGAAAGGTGGATTCCAAGTGCCTCAACCGATACATGATGGTGGGAGAACTCAGCCTGGATGGCTCTGTGGTTCCCGTCAGGGGCGTTCTGCCCATAGCCATAAAGGCACGCGAAATGGGTTACGATGGAATCTTCGTGCCAGAGGAGAATGTCCATGAGGCAGCCGTGGTGAACAAGATCCACGTCTATGGCGTAAGGCACATAGGTCAGGTGGTGGGGCATCTCAACGGAAACGCCATGGAACCTATGGTGGTAGATACAAGGGCGGACTTCTATGCGCGCCAAGGCGAGTTCGAATTCGACTTCTCGGACGTCAAGGGACAGGAGAGCGTAAAGCGTGCCATGGAGGTCGCCGCCGCAGGAGGGCACAACCTGATAATGATTGGACCGCCGGGTAGTGGCAAGAGCATGCTTGCGAAACGCTTGCCTGGCATACTGCCTCCCCTGTCGTTGCAGGAGAGCCTTGAGACCACCCAGGTTCATTCCGTGGCAGGTAGGCTTCCACGCAGTACGTCGCTCATTGCCCAGCGTCCTTTCCGTTCCCCTCACCATACCATTTCGCCTGTAGCCCTTGTAGGCGGAGGTCAGAACGTACAGCCCGGCGAGATAAGCCTTGCCCACAATGGCGTCTTGTTTTGTGACGAGCTGCCCGAGTTCCAGCGTAGTGTGCTTGAGGTGCTACGGCAACCATTGGAGGATAGGGTCATCACCATCTCGCGGGCGAAATACAGCGTGACGTATCCTTGCTCGTTCATGTTCGTGGCAAGCATGAACCCATGCCCCTGCGGATATTTCGGCGACCCGACACATAGGTGCGTATGTACCCCCGGGCAGATACAGAGGTACATGAATAAGATTAGCGGCCCGTTGCTCGACCGCATCGACATTCAGTGCGAGATACAGCCCGTGGCATTCGACGATTTGTCCAAGATAAGGCCTGGCGAGCCTTCGTCCGTGGTGCGTGAGCGTGTGATAGCCGCCCGCAAGATACAGGAGGAGCGTTACAGGGAACATGCCTTCATCCATTGCAATGCCCAGATGACCGAGCGCATGCTCCACGAATATGCCGAACCCGATGCCGAGTCACTCGACATGTTGCGTATGGCAATGGAGAAATTCAAGCTCTCGGCTCGTGCGTATGGCAGGATTCTGAAGGTTGCCCGTACCATTGCCGACCTTGAAGGTAGCGAAAGGGTGCAGCTTTCACATATTGCCGAAGCCGTAGGCTACCGCAATCTCGACCGTGGCGACTGGGCAGAGAGGGGCGTATGAGAATGCCTGGGTTGAGGTAGGGGGAGAGATTCTCTGGCATCACCAAGCATCCATAAGGCTCTGCATTGTGACCGGAGATGAAATTTGTAGGACTGCTTGCGATTCTCGAATTTATAGAACATTCCTATAATATATTGCGACTAAGCATTGACAAAATGATGCTAAAAATACTATATGCAACGGCATTATGACATTTGGAAATCGTATGCTTTACGGAGCAATCTGGAATAGAGAATACGTCAAGTAATTGCACACTGGGGTTATTTTGTGCAATTTTTAATGAACGAGTCGTTCATTATTCGTTCAAGACCATTCAAAGGTGCTATGGTCGTACGTCCAAGTAACCCCTGGAAGTACGTCTACGGATCCTAACGCAGTACGTGCTAACGACCTTTGAACGTACGACCAAGCAGCCTTGCCCGTACGTCGCCGGGAATTTTTAAAGGTGAAAATGGGCATTGTTCGCCCTTCGATTGCCATTTCTTCGGATT
>SFXD01000085.1 GCA_004559785.1 bacterium
AACTGCAACCTTACCTTGTTGCCTTCCACCGAGCCTGATATCTGGTAACGGAACCGTGTCCTGTCCAAATTGAGAAACTTGTTGGAAAATACCATGTATTCCTCTACCTTTGCCACGATGGTGCCATCCTCGGTGCCATCTGATATAAGGCGTGAGCGCACGCCCTTGATGGATGCTGATACTATCTCCTCGGTGCATGTCTTTAGTATATCCCGCATTTCCTTCTCGTCCATGTCCTGGACGGTGAAGTTCTTCCTGAAGACGATTATGCCATTTTCCTCTGGCACTGCCCCTGCGAGGTATTTTACATCTGTCTTTTCCTTGGCGACAGAGACTGATGCTGTCAGAGCCATCAGTATTGTCAAGATTAGGTTTCTTGTGATTCTCATATACGTAAATATTATGTTCTAGTTTATGCCTGTTGTCATCATTCGTATCTCAGAGCCTCGATTGGATCCATCTTTGCAGCCTTGCTGGCAGGTACTATGCCGAACACCAGTCCTATGAGTGCGCATACGGCAAAGCTTACCACCACGCTCCACAACGGTACAGAGGCGGGGAATCCTATTGACTCAGCCACCCACGAGAGCATGTAGCCCAATCCTATTCCGATGAGCCCGCCCGTGATGCTTATCATGATGCTCTCTATGAGGAATTGGCGGCTGATATCCCTGCCGCGTGCCCCGACGCTCATCCTCAGTCCTATCTCGCGTGTACGCTCGGTCACGCTCACGAGCATTATGTTCATGATGCCGATGCCAGCCACGAGCAGGGAAAAGGCTGCGGCCACTACGAGCACGGTCTGTACCGTGGTCATCGTACTTGTCATGGTCTCCATCATTTCCTGCTGGCTTCGTATGGTGAAGTCATTCTCGGCATCCTGCTTCAGCTTGTGGTTGTTGCGCAGGATGCGTGTCACCTGCTCAATGGCATCGTCGCTCAATTCCTCGGTCATTACGCTGAGGTTGAAACTGTTGAAATGCGTCTGTGCGGAAAGCCTTTTCATTACCGTAGTGTACGGTGCGATGATTACGTTGTCCTGGTCCATACCCCAGTTGTTGTAGCCTTTGCCCTTCAGTATGCCTATGATGCGGAACGGTATGCTCTTGAACCTTATGGTCTTGCCTATGCAGTTGTAGTTCTTGTCGCCGAACAGTTCCTGCACCACCGTCTTTCCTACCAGGCATACCTTGGCATTCTTGCGTACGTCCTCGTCGTTGAAGCATTCGCCGTTCTCTATGGTCCACAACTTGATGGTCATGTAGTCGGGGTTCTCGCCGTATACCGTAGTGCTGGTATTGTTGGCTCCGTAGATAACCTGACCGCTGGATGTCACTTCGGGGCTGATGTGGGTAATGAGCGAGGCTTCTTCGCGTATGCTCTCGTAGTCGGGCATCTTCAGGGTTTGCATTGCCGAAGGGTCGAGCCTTACGCCTCCCCTGCGCTCTGCTCCGGGACGTACGGTAAGTAGGTTGGTGCCCATCTTGGACAGCTCCTCCCTGATGCTTTTCTTGGAGCCTTCTCCTATTGCCATCATCGTTATCACGGCCGCCACGCCAATGATGATGCCCAAGGTGGAGAGCAGTGTCCTCGACTTGTTGCTCAGTATGGCTGTTATCGCCACCTTCAGTAGGTTTGTCAGATTCATCGTATGTTGTTAAGATGCTTGTACTTGATGATTATCGTTAATTCTCATGCTTGACGTTGCCGCCGATGTTCCGCTCACTCATTCCTCCGTCGGCTTGGGCAGTGCCGCCAGAGCCTCTGCTGCGCTGAGGATGTTGTCGTTGATGGTGTCCTCGCGTATCAGTCCATCCCTCAGGACAATGTTCCGGCTGCTGTACTGTGCTATCTCGGGGTTGTGAGTGACAAATATTATTGTTCTCCCCTGTGCATGCAGTTGCTGGAAGAGGACAAGAATCTCGAAGCTGGTGCGTGTGTCGAGGTTTCCCGTTGCCTCGTCAGCCAGTATTACTGCTGGGTCGTTTACCAGGGCCCTTGCTATGGCTACTCTCTGCATCTGGCCGCCGGACATCTGGTTGCTCTTGTGCTCGAGCCTGTCTCCCAGTCCTACTGCCTTCAGGGCCTTGATAGCGGCCTCTCGTCTCATTCGTGAGGAATATGCGTTGTTGTACATGAGCGGCAGTTCTACGTTCTCCACGGCAGTGGTGCGTGCCAGAAGGTTGTAGTTCTGGAAGATGAAGCCAATCTTACGGTTGCGCAGTATGGCTCTTTCGCTTCTCCTCATCTTCCTCACGGGTGTCCCGTCGAGGATGTATTCTCCGCTGGATGGCGTATCGAGGCATCCCAGTTGGTTGAGGAGGGTACTCTTGCCTGAGCCGGACTTTCCCATGATGGTGACGAATTCCCCTTCGTGAATCTTGAAGGAGACTCCCTTCAGGGCGTGAACTGTCTCGTTGCCTACCACGAAGTCGCGTTTGACGTTCTGTAGTTCTATGACAACCTTCCTGCTATCTTCCATGTCTTACTCCTGTTTGTCGTGTTGGTCTACCCCTCTTACTTTCTTTTGTTCCTGCTTCTTGGCTGGGGCATGAAGGGATTCTTGGCTTGTTCCTGTCCGGCGTTGTCGTCCATGGATGGTCCGTCGCTGACGACTTCGGTTATCACCTTTGTACCCTTGGAAAGTCCCTTTGTGACCTGTGTCAGCGTTCCGTTGGTGACACCTGTCTCAACGGCGATGGCCTTGATGTTGGAACCTTCCTTCACCCAAACCTTCTTGGCTGCCTCGCAGTCGGTGATAGTCTCGCCGTCCCCCAGCATAACCTCGCTTGGCTTGAAGTGTAGTGCCTTGTTGGGTATGGTCAGTACGCCGTTCAGTTCCATGGTGAATATCACTACGTTGGCTGTAAGTCCGGGCTTCAGCTTGAGGTCGTCGTTGGGTGCGCTTATTACCACCTCGTATGTGACTACGTTGCTCTCGGTAGTAGCCTGTTGCCTTACCTGTGTGACAAGTCCGTTGAAGGTGTCGTCGGGGAAAGCGTCTACCGTGAATGTCACCCTCTGCCCTTCCTCCACCTCGCCTATGTCAGCCTCGTCTACGTCGGCTATCACCCTCATGTCCGTAAGGTCCTGTGCGATTGTGAATAGGGTAGGGGTGTTGAAACTGGATGCCACGGTCTGTCCTTCTTCCACTTCCTTGCTCAGCACCACTCCGTCTATGGGGCTGGTGATTGTGGCATATCCAAGGTTGGTCTCCGCCTTCTTTACGGTCTGCCTCTGTGTGTTGACCTGCTGCTCTGCCTGTACGTATGCGAGCCTTGCCTGGTCGTAGTCGTTGGTGCTGACCAGTCCCTTGTCATATAGGTTCTTGTATCTTTCGAAATTCGACTGCTGGTATTTCAGGTTGCTCAATCCGCTTTCCAAGTTTGCCTTTGCGCTTGTAAGCTCGCTGATGAGGTTCGTACGATCCAGTTCCGCTATCACTTGTCCTGCCTTGACGGTACTGTTGTAGTCTACGTAGATTTTGCTGACGATACCGCTTACCTGCGTACCAACCTCTACCTTTGTCACAGGCTCGATGGTGCCTGTGGCTGTCACGCTGGTAGTGATGTCCTGCACCACAGCCTCTTCCTCGGTGTATGTGAAGTTTTGCTTTTCCCCACAACCTGTCAGTGTGGTTGCAATGGCAATAGATGCTGCCAATGCGTTGAACTTGCTCGTGTTCATATATGTGTCTTAGATGAAAATTTTTTTTGATAATGATGTTTCTTGACGATAAATGTCTCTCTCTTCCCCTGTTGTGGCAAATCCGATCAGAGAGTCATTTTCTCCCCTGCGTAGAAGCGCAGCAACTGTATGTTTAGCAGGGTTGTGTACTTGGCCTGCAGCATGTCCTGCTCTGCACTTGTCAGGTTGTCCCTTCCCTGCAGCACGTCGACGGTATTCTTCAAGCCGTTCTGGAATTGCTCGTTTAGCAGTTCGTAACTTGCCTCCTGGCTCTTTGCCCTTGCCTTGGCAGCCATGTAGCTTTGCTGGTTGCTGTTGGCGTTGATCCAGTATTGCTCGATGGTGTTGCTCAGGGCTGTTTTCTTGTCGAGCAGGTCGAGTTGGCTGTTCATCTGTTCCAACTTGGCATTCTTGACGTTGGTGTTGTTGTTTCTCTTGTCGAATATGGGTACGCTGAGTGTCAGGCCTGCGTTCATGTTCAGGTTGTTCTTCATCTGCATGCCGTACTTGTCGTTGCTGCCAGAGGTGTGGTTTGTGCCGACGGATGCGCTTGCTCCCAGTGTTGGCAGGTAGCCTCGGCGTGCTATGTTGAGGTTCAGTTCTGCCGACTCTATCCCGAGTTCCGCACTTCTTATCTCTGGTCTAGTTGCCAGGGCCTTGCTGTATGTTTCTGCCTTGTCGGGGATTATGCCGAGCACGCTCTCGTCCCCGGGTATGTCTCCGGCGATGTCGAAGTCGGAGTTGATGTCCAGTTCAAGCAGGGACTTCAGCTGCCGCTTGTAGTTTGCTATCTGCGTTTCCGAGTTTACCACGTCGTACTTTGCGCTGCTCAGTTGTGCCTCAAGTTGTGCCACGTCGGCCTTTGCCATCTGACCCTGCTCCATCATCTGCACGCCCCTGTCATATTGGCTTTTTGCCGTGCCCAGCAGTTGGTTGCTAACCTTTAGTGCCTCCTTTGTGTACATTATCTGCACGTACAGTTGCGCTATCTGTTCCTGTATGTCCAGCTCGCTCTGCTCCGTGGACAGGCGGTTGATGTCGTTCTGCAGTTTCTGGGCTTGGATGTTCTTTTGGTTGATGCCTCCGTTCCAGAGCGTTACGCTGGCATTCAGCGAATAGCTGCCTTGGTATGTGGTGTTGCTCTTGGTGCTTGTCACCTGGTCGCCTTGCACCACGCTCATGGTCTCGGTGAAGGGCCTGTAGCCAACGTTGTGGTTGGTGCTGAAATTCAGGCTCGGAAGCAATGCACCCCTGTTCTTCCACAGGGCAACTTCGCCTTTCTCCTCGGCTATGCGGTTCTTCTGGATTTGTATGTTGTTTTCCACGGCATAATCTATGCAATCCTGCAGTGTCCATGTCTTTTGTGCGTATACATCGGAGATACCAATGGCGGCAAGCAGCAACGCTATTCTCAGATGGCTGATGGGTTTCATATAACGTCTAATAATCAATTCTTGTAAATCTCGACTTCCTTGGCTTATTGGCAAATTCCGTGGATATCAAACCGTTCTGCTTGGGTTACGTTACCACTCACCTGCTGTGCCCTGGGATATGTTGTCTGATTGAAAATCCATGCAAAGGTAGTTGTTTTTTGTCAAATGGCAAAAGCAAGCGTCATTCTTTTTCCGTACATATTATAATAATTAACATATATTTTCATGTCTTCCTGCAAATGCCGCCTCCAAAACTTGCCAGTCTCGCCGAAAGGCACTAACTTTGCGGTGATTATTCTGAAGTAGTATCACATTTACGCATACAGCTAATTATGTTTTCAGGTATTGTAGAAGGCATGGCAAGGGTAGTTGCCATCGAGAAGAAAGACGACAACATCGACCTTACGCTCTCTTGCCCGTTTGCGCACGAACTCGGTATCGACCAGAGCGTGGCACACAATGGGGTATGTCTCACGGTAGTGTCGTTGGGAGAAGGCTCCTATACCGTGACAGCCATGAGGGAGACACTCGAAAGAAGCAACCTCGGGCTGCTGAAGGTTGGAGACGAGGTCAACGTGGAACGTAGCATGATGATGAACGGCAGGCTTGACGGCCACATAGTACAGGGACATGTCGACCAGACGGCAACCTGCATCTCCGTGGAGGAACAGGGTGGTAGCCATCAGTATACTTTCAGGCACGAGACGGACGGGGAGATGGTAAGCCGTGGGTATTTTACGGTAGACAAGGGTAGCGTCACCGTCAATGGGGTTAGCCTCACGGTATGCCGCCCTACCGAAGACACCTTCCAGGTGTGCATCATTCCATATACATACGAGAATACCAATTTCCACTCCATCCGCCCAGGCTCAGTCGTCAACCTTGAATTCGACATTATAGGCAAGTACCTTGCCCGCATGAATTCTCTTGCAAGGTGACATGCAATTGGCGGATAGCCAAGGTGGCGGGTGAAGCGCGACATAACAACCAATTAATATTAACATCCCCTGATTATATGGGAAAGAAGAAGATAAAGAGTCCGAGGTGGGTGGTTCCACAGGGTATGCAACCTACCGACATGGATCTGCGAATACTGGAATGGCAGGCAAAGGGCAAGCTTGTGCCGACACGCAATCTCGTGCGTACCCAGGGGCAGATAGAGGGAATACGCAAGGCAGGAGCCTTGAATACGGCCGTGCTGGATGCAGTGGCAGAAATGGTGGCAGAGGGTATCAGCACGCTCGACATCGACCGTACGGTATATGAATATACCACGGCTCACGGAGGCATACCCGCACCCTTGCATTACGAGGGGTTCCCTGCCAGCTGCTGCACCAGCATCAACGACGTGGTATGCCATGGCATTCCCTGCGAGGAAGACATATTGGAGGAGGGAGACATAGTCAACGTAGATTGCACGACCATACTTGACGGTTACTATGCCGATGCAAGCCGAATGTTCGTCATAGGCAAGACCACACCCGAACGGCAGCGTCTCGTGGACGTTGCATGGGAATGCCTCAAGATAGGCGAGAGGGTATGCGCTGAGCCATACGTTTTCGTAGGCGACATAGGCAATGCCATAGCCGGTCATGCCCACTCTTGTGGCATGACGGTGGTGAGGGATTTGTGCGGGCATGGAGTGGGAGTGGATTTCCACGAAGACCCCGAGGTAGTACACTACGGACGCAAAGGGACGGGCATGCTGCTCGTGCCGGGAATGACATTCACCATCGAGCCTATGATAAACGCAGGCGACTGGTATGTATGTGGCGACGAGGAGGACGAGACGGAATGGATAGTCCTCACGGAGGATGGCTCGGACAGCGCACAATGGGAGCATACATATCTCATGACCGACAATGGAGTGGAGATACTGACACATTGAAGCACGCAAGATACTATTGTATACGACAATGAAACACAAGGACAAAGACATATATATATTAGGTATTGAGAGCAGTTGCGACGACACGTCCGCAGCTGTCCTTAGAGACGGCTTGCTGCTGAGCAACGTCACGGCAAGCCAGTCGGTGCACGAGGCATACGGAGGCGTAGTGCCTGAGTTGGCAAGCAGGGCGCATCAGCAGAACATAGTTCCCGTGGTTGACCAGGCTCTTAAGCAGGCCGGCATTGAACGCGAGCAGCTGGATGCCATAGCCTTTACCAGAGGTCCCGGTCTGATGGGTTCCTTGCTCGTGGGAGTCTCGTTCGCCAAGGGACTGTCTGCTTCGTTGGGAATCCCACTGGTAGATGTCAATCACTTGCATGGGCATGTCCTGGCTCACTTCATACATACCGAGGGTGACGGGTACGAGTCTCCCGGGTTTCCCTTCCTGTGCCTTCTGGTCAGTGGGGGGAACAGCCAGATAGTACTTGTCAAGTCGTACAAGGACATGGAGATAGTGGGGCAGACCATCGACGATGCAGCAGGCGAGGCGATAGACAAGTGTTCGAAGGTGATGGGCTTGGGATACCCCGGAGGCCCCATTATAGACCGCCTCGCACGCAATGGCAACCCTGAGGCATTCTCGTTCGCAAAGCCGAACATACAGGGGTACGACTACAGTTTCAGCGGGCTAAAGACCAGTTTCCTCTATTCCCTGCGCGATTGGGTAAAGGACGACCCCGACTTCGTCGAGCATCACAAGGAGGACTTGGCTGCGTCGCTGGAACGTACCATCGTGGACATCCTGATGAAGAAACTACGCAAGGCAGCCAAGGACCTTGGCATCAAGCAGGTGGCGGTAGCAGGTGGCGTCAGTGCCAACAGCGGACTAAGGGCAGCCTTCCTCGACCATGCCCGAAGGTTTGGCTGGAAGGTCTTCATCCCACGTTTCAGCTATACCACGGACAATGCCGCAATGATAGCCATGGCGGGCTATTTCAAATACAGGGACGGGGATTTTTGCCCCATCTCGGCTCCTGCATACAGCCGAAACATAGTCTGATTGTCAGAAAATCAGCAATTAAACATTAAAAAACAGGGCAAAAGTTTGTCTGTATGGAAAGAAAGCCGTATCTTTGTGCCCTGTTTGGAAGAAG
>SFXD01000014.1 GCA_004559785.1 bacterium
AGGTGTGCATATATACATCGCAACCGGAGGAAGCAAATGATGGTCGCTGAGGGACGTGAAAGCCGGCGAGTCTGCTCAGGGAAGATAGTAGCCGTTGGGAAGTAACCTGCTTGCCTAAGCAATTGAACGGTGTGCCGGAATCGGAAGATTCAGGCACACTTACTTTTTTATTCTCCAACCACGTAGTTTTTCGACAAACAGGAAGGGCTTTTCGGTTTTTTGTTGTAACTTTGCGCCCGAAACAAGACAAACGACATACAACAATGTACAAAGACCTAAACAACAACGTGTATTACATTGGCACTGACGACATGAAGAGCGAACTCTTCGAAAGCCAGTACATCATACCCGAGGGGATTGCCTACAACTCGTACCTGATACGGGACGAAAAGGTTGCAATACTTGACACCGCCGATGCCGTGATGGGAGAGGAATGGAAGGCAAACCTGATGGAATCGCTTGAC
Source organism: bacterium (assembly GCA_004559785.1). Lineage (GTDB taxonomy): Bacteria > Bacteroidota > Bacteroidia > Bacteroidales > Bacteroidaceae > Physcousia. Next base: position 465 of record SFXD01000014.1, read on the forward strand.
GGCAGGACACCAGACTACCTCGTCATACACCACATGGAACCCGACCACTCGGCTCTGGCAGCGTGGGTGCTGGAGGAATGGAAGGACGTCACCCTCGTGGCATCACAGAAAGCCATACAGATGATGCCCCTTTTCTTTGAAGGCATCGACCTCGAAGGCAGGACACTTGCCGTGAAGGACGGAGACACCCTCGACCTGGGCAGGCAAAGACTACGTTTCATAGCCGCACCCATGATACACTGGCCAGAGGTGATGATGTCGTACGAAGAGACGGAAGGCACGCTGTATAGTGCAGATGCCTTCGGCAAATTCGGAGCATTAGCTAAATGCGGCTTCCGCGGTTGCGATGACGACGACTGGACTTGCGAGGGAAGAAGGTACTACTTCAACATCGTAGGCAAATACGGCGCACAGGTGAAAAACCTGCTGGCAAAGGTAAGCCAACTGGACGTTAGGTCGATACGCCCCTTGCACGGACCCATACTGGAGGACGAACTGGACAAATACATCAGCCTGTATACCACATGGAGCAACTACGAGGCAGAGACGGAAGGCGTATTCATAGCCGTTGCCTCGATACACGGCAATACCCTGCACGCCGCCGAGAGGCTGAGGGACATGCTGCAAGAAAAGGGCGTGAAGGTGGCATTCAGCGACCTGTGCCGCTCTGACTTCGCCGAGAACGTGGAAGATGCTTTCCGCTACCCTCGCCTCGTGCTGGCAGCTTCCTCTTACGACGGCGGACTCTTCACGCCTATGTACAACTTCCTGCACCTGCTCAAGAGCAAGGGCTACTCCAACCGCAAGGTGGCACTGATGGAAAACGGCTCGTGGGCACCATGCGCCGCAAGGGTTATGAGGGCGGAGCTGGAAGGCATGAAGAACGTTGAGGTGGTGGAGAACACCCTGACGCTCAGGGGATGCCTCAAGCAATCGGACATGCCGGCTATGCAGGCACTGGCCGACGCCATCCAGGAATAAACACCGCAGAGAATGGCAGCCATTGACATGACTAACGTATGGATTAGTGCAACTGGATTGTGCGGTGCCACAGTGCTCGGAAGCATACTGGGCTTTGGAGTAAAGGAACTGTCGCACAAGTGGAACGACACCATACTGGGATATTGCGCGGGAGTGATGCTGGCAGCCTCGACGGTGGGACTGATAGTGCCAGCCTTAGAGGAGACGGCAGATTGGTGGATAGTGCTGCTCGGCATAATGGCCGGAGCCTACTTCCTGAACATTCTCGACAAGATAACGCCGCACCTGCACCACATCACCGGGCTGGACCCTGAGAAGCACAAGGGCAACGAGAGCATCAACCACATACTGCTCTTCGTGCTTGCCATCGCCCTGCACAAACTGCCCGAAGGCATGGCTGCAGGCGTAAGCATGAGCGACACCGATCACGCCTCGTGGGCGGTAACCCTTGGCATTGCCATGCAGAACATACCCGAGGGCATGGTAATCATAGCACCGCTGCTGATGGCAGGCGTAAGCTCGGCAAGGACATTCGCCATCTCCATTACCATAGGACTGCTGGAGGTTCTGGGGGTATGGGCAGGATATGCCCTGGGGAATATCTCTGCAATGATGCTGCCCGTAATGCTTGGTTTCTCCGGCGGCGCAATGCTATACGTCACCAGCGACGAGATGATTCCCGAGACACATACCCACGGCTACCAGAAACAAGCCACCTACGCCCTGATACTGGGATTCGTGACCCTGGTGCTGATGGAAAGATTCCTGTAGTCGCATGGCATATAGACATACACTGAATATATCCTACACCCAACTTCAGAAACGCGAAAGAATTGGATTAATGTCCATTGTTGGGTACCGGCATACGCTTGGTAGGTTATTGCAAAACCCAACGCAGGCAACCATATTCACACGACACTTTCCGATACACATAGACTATGGAAGAAGAAGAATACTACAAGATGCTGAGAGGTGAAGTCTACGATGCAACCGACGCATACCTGATAGGCAAGCTCAACCTGTGCAAGGACAAATGTCAGGAGTACAACGCCATCAAGCCTACAATGCTGAAGGAGAGAAACGAGATGCTGAGAAAGATTCTGGGCAAATGCGACGAAGACACCTTCATCAACCAACCCTTCCTTTGCGACTACGGTGAGCACATCAGCGTAGGCAGACGCTTCTTCGCCAACTTCAACCTCGTAGTACTGGACGAGGCAACCGTCACGATAGGAGACGACTGCTTCATCGGGCCCAACGTAGGCATCTATACGGCATGCCACAGTACCGACCCCGTGATAAGGAACACGCGGCAAGAATGGGCAAAGCCTGTCAATATAGGAAACAACGTATGGATAGGAGGCTCCGTAACCATCCTGCCGGGCGTGACAATAGGAGACAACGTCACCATAGGCGCAGGCAGCGTAGTAGTGAAGGACATACCTTCGGACGTAGTGGTGGCAGGAAACCCTGCCAAGGTCATCGGGCACCTGACGGCAAACGAACAGACTACGTGATACGTTAAATATGCTTAAACAAAAGATACTTTTCAGCCTGGCAAGTTTGCTGTTTGTAAAAGTATTCGTAATTTTGCCCCGTTGATAACGGGGTGCTGAGCCTGACGCGATGTAATAGAAGACATGGCATGCACACAGGCGAAGCTGAGATTATACCCACAGACCTGATGCAGGTAATGCTGCCGTAGGAATATCTCTGCAATCACTATCTCCGCCAAGGAGCAGCCAAGCCTGCCCTTAGAGAATAGATGGAATACGTCCCCGTATTGAAGTAAAAGCCCTTCAAGATGGGGGCGAACTATATTATATATATATGGAATATTCTGAATACGTCAAGGTTCTGACCATTGCCGGCTCGGACAGTTCGGGAGGTGCAGGAGTACAGGCTGACATCAAGACGATGTCCTCGCTCGGCGTATACGCTGCCTCTGCCATAACGGCAGTGACCGTGCAGAACACCAAGGGTGTGACAGCCGTGCATACCATACCGCCCGACATCATCGAGGGACAGATACGCAGCGTGATGGACGACCTGCGCCCAAGCCACGTCAAGATAGGAATGCTGCCCGACGCACAGAGCATGAAGGCTGTGGCAAATGCCCTGGAGGACTATGAAGGCACTACCGTAGTGCTGGATCCCGTGATGGTGGCCACGAGCGGAGACAGGCTGATGGAGGACGACGCACTGCAATGCCTAAGGAAGATGCTGCTGCCTGCTTCCTTCATGCTTACGCCCAACATACCCGAAGCCGAGGCTCTGGCAGGCATGACGATAAGGGAAGCGGACGACATAGACAAGGCAGCTGTCAAGATAGCCATATACGGCACCAAGTGGATTCTGGTGAAGGGAGGGCATATTGAGGGAGAGACCAAGGAGGACAGGCTATATTGCGAAGGCAAACTGCTGAAGACGTATTGCAGCAATACCGTCGACACGCCCAATACCCACGGGACGGGATGCACCTTGTCTTCTGCCATAGCGGCACTGCTCGCCACGGGGGAAAGCGTGGAACAAGCCGTGGGGAAAGCCAAGCAATACGTGTCGCGCGCCATACAGGCAGGGGCAGGCATCACGACCGGACAGGGGCACGGACCCGTCAACCACTTCCACGCACCAGTCCAACTGCTGGTGCATGCCAAGAAACATTGAAGGGATGTTCTATAAAATCGAGAATCCCTCGGTCGAATTAATAGAACAACCCTGAACGAAAACACAGAGAAAGAAGACACGATATGAAAATAAGGATAAACAACCGGGATATGGAGACCAACGCCACGGACGTATACCATCTCTCCGAGGAACTGCAATTGCCGGAGAAGGGCGTTGCAATAGCCATAAACGGCAGCATCGTGCCACGTGGGGAGTGGGACGGACATGCCATCAAGCAGTGGGACAACATCACGGTAATAAAGGCGGCTTTCGGAGGATAGACATCATGTTGCAGTTCATCAGCCACCATACGGAAAGGTACACCTACCTGGACTCCATTGCAATAGCCCTGGAGGGAGGATGTAAGTGGGTGCAGCTGCGCATGAAGGATGCCACTGCCGAGGAGATGAAGCCCATTGCCATACAGGCACGGCAGATGTGCAGGAAGGCAGGTGCCACGTTCATTGTAGACGACAACGTGGAACTGGTTGCTGCCATCAAGGCAGACGGCGTACACCTGGGCAAGAACGACATGCCCATAGCCCGGGCACGAGCCCTGCTGGGCAAGGACTTCATCATAGGCGGCACCGCCAACACCCCCGAGGACGTCCGTTCGCACTGGATGGCAGGAGCCGACTACGTGGGATGCGGCCCGTTCCGTTTCACCACCACCAAGACAGGCTTGTCCCCCATCCTCGGCATAGAGGGGTACAGGAGGATAATGGCAGGCCTTGCCACCCTGCCCCCAAGGGACGGAGGGGAGCGACACTTCCCCGTCGTGGCAATAGGAGGCATTACTGCCACGGACATACCCCTACTGCTGCAGACGGGAGTGGACGGCATAGCCCTGAGCGGCGCAGTGCTGAGGGCATCCGACCCCGTGGCAGAGATGAGAAGGCTGGTAGAGCTGACCGAGCAAAGGCATTGCGAAACGAAATGAATAATGAATAATGAATAATGAAATAGCATAACGACTACTTAATCACCAATCACTTAATCACTAATCACTAACACTTATCACTTACTTATCACTTACTTATCACTTACTTATCACTTACTTATCACTTAATGACAATGACAGACAAACTATCGATAGCAGGCAGGCAATTCAATTCAAGACTCTTCCTGGGTACAGGCAAATTCAGCGACAACCGGCTGATGTCCGAAGCCATAAAGGCATCGGGAACAGAGATGGTGACCGTAGCCATGAAGAGGGTGGAACTGTCAGATGACAACGACGACCTGCTGAAGCACGTAACAGAGAACCCAAACATACAACTGCTTCCCAACACGAGCGGCGTGCGCAATGCCGAGGAAGCCGTGTTTGCCGCACAGTTGGCGAGGGAGGCGTTTGGTACGAACTGGCTGAAACTGGAGATACACCCCGACCCAAGGTACCTGCTGCCCGACTCAGTGGAAACGCTGAAGGCAACGGAGAAACTGGTGAAGATGGGGTTCGTGGTACTACCCTACTGCCAGGCCGACCCCACCCTATGCAAGCACCTGGAGGAAGCAGGGGCTGCCACCGTGATGCCTCTGGCTGCTCCGATAGGCACGAACAAGGGACTGCGCATGAAGGACTTCCTGAGCATCATCGTCGAGCAAGCCACCGTGCCGGTAGTGGTGGATGCTGGCATAGGAGCACCAAGCCACGCAGCAGAGGCGATGGAGATGGGAGCAGACTGCGTACTGGTCAACACTGCCATAGCCGTGGCAGCCGACCCCGTGAGCATGGCAGAAGCCTTCAGGATGGCAGTCGTAGCAGGGCGCAAGGCCTACGAGGCAGGACTGGGCACAGTAAGCGACTGCGCCGTGGCAAGCTCGCCCCTGACAGCATTCCTTGACAACCAATCCGACAACCAAATCTGACACCATATAACATCATGCCAAACGACAACAAAGCTTACGCAAAGAGAGAGAAATACTACATGCCCGGAACCCTCTACCCCGACATCAGGGTAGGCATGACGAAGGTAAACCTGACTCCCACCGTCACAAAGGACAAAAACGGAATCCCACATACAGAGCAGAACGAACCCGTGCTGATATACGACACCAGCGGTCCCTTCTCCGACCCCAACATAGAGACAGACCTGCGTAAGGGACTGCCACGCATGAGGGAAGAGTGGATATTGAGACGCAACGACACTGAGGAACTGGAGCAGGTGTCCAGTGAATACGGCAGGGCAAGACTTGCCGACAAGGCTCTCGACAAACTGCGCTTCGAACACATTAGGCTGCCACGACGTGCAAGGAAAGGACAGGCCATAACGCAGATGGCATACGCCAAGGCGGGTATCATAACACCCGAAATGGAATATGTGGCCATACGCGAGAACATGAACTGCGAGCAACTCGGCATTCACAGCCACATCACACCCGATTACGTCCGCCAGGAGATAGCCCGCGGCAGGGCTGTATTGCCTGCCAACATCAACCACCCCGAATCGGAACCCATGATAATCGGGCGCAACTTCCTCGTGAAAATCAACACCAACATAGGCAACAGTGCCACCACATCGTCCATAGAGGAGGAGGTGGACAAGGCGGTATGGTCTTGCAAGTGGGGAGGCGACACCCTGATGGACCTGTCAACAGGCGAGAACATACACGAGACACGCGAATGGATAATACGCAACTGCCCCGTGCCCGTCGGCACAGTCCCCATATACCAGGCTCTGGAGAAGGTGGCAGGACGTGTGGAAGACCTGACGTGGGAGGTATACCGTGACACGCTCATCGAACAATGCGAGCAGGGTGTGGACTACTTCACCATACATGCCGGCATACGCCGACACAACGTACATCTGGCAGACAGCCGGCTTTGCGGCATCGTCAGCCGCGGAGGCAGCATCATGAGCAAGTGGTGCCTGATACACGACAGGGAGTCTTTCCTCTACGAGCACTTCGACGACATCTGCGACATAGTGGCACAGTACGACGTTGCCCTATCGCTCGGTGACGGACTGCGCCCCGGATGCATACAGGATGCCAACGATGCGGCACAGTTTGCAGAACTCGACACTATGGGTGAACTGGTCACTCGTGCTTGGGACAAGAACGTACAGACTTTCATAGAAGGACCTGGACACGTACCATTGCAGAAGATACGCGAGAACATGGAACGCCAACTGGATCATTGCCACGAGGCTCCGTTCTACACTCTCGGTCCGGTAGTGACGGACATAGCACCGGGCTACGACCATATCACCTCAGCCATAGGAGGCGCACAGATAGCATGGCTGGGTACGGCTATGCTGTGCTATGTCACTCCCAAGGAACACCTTGCCCTACCCAACAAGGAGGATGTCAGGGTGGGAGTCGTCACATATAAGATAGCCGCCCATGCCGCCGACTTGGCGAAGGGACATCCAGGCGCAACCATCAGAGACAATGCCCTGTCGAAAGCAAGGTTCGACTTCAGATGGCGCGACCAGTTCCATCTCTCCCTCGACCCCGAACGCGCCCTGCAATACTTCGAGGAAGCAGGACATACGGACGGTGAATACTGTACGATGTGCGGACCCAACTTCTGTGCAGCAAAACTGACCCATGACCTCAGGAAGCTATAGCAGATATTCAAGGCACCTGCTGCTTGATGGCTTCGGCAAGCAGGGACAGGACAGGCTGTCGTCGGGCAGGGTGCTGATAGTGGGGGCAGGAGGACTTGGCTCGCCATGCGCACTTTACCTCGCAGCAGCAGGCGTGGGGTGCATCGGACTGGCAGACGGAGACATAGTGTCCCTGTCCAACCTGCAGAGACAGGTGATACACTACACCACCGACATAGGCAGGGAAAAGGTGGAGTCCGCAGCCGAGAAGATGAGGTGCCTGAATCCGGACATAGAAGTCAGGTACTACCCTACCTTCCTCACGGAGGACAATGCCCTGAAGATGGTGGGAGAATACGACTTCATCGTGGACTGCACGGATTCGTATGCCTCCAAGTACCTCGTGAACGATGCCTGCATAATGGCAGGCAAACCCTTCTGCTGCGGAGGAGTGATAAGGTACGGGGGACAAGTCATGACACACGTCCCCGGTTCTGCATGCTACAGATGCCTGTTTCCTGAACCTCCAGAGGAGAATGACGTGGAGACGTGCTCGACGGTCGGGGTGCTCGGCACTGCCGTTGGGATAATAGGATGCATACAGGCAACGGAGGCTATAAAATACCTGACAAATACCGGCACCCTCCTCACCAACTGCCTGATGACATTTGACACATGGGGCATGGAGTGCCAGCGCATGGCATTGCAAAGAGACAAGGCATGCCCCATCTGTGGAGAAACGCCCTCCAATCATACACTGAGGGAATACTCCTTCATGCCATGCAGGCAATAGTCAGGCAATAGTTAGGGTACAAAGAAAGGACAAACACAAAGACATACAAGATGTTCAGCGAACAATTAAAGAATATCAGTTGGGAAGAGACCACCGAACGCATATCATCCAAGACGGACATGGATGTGCGCAGGGCTCTCGGCAAGGCACACTGCAATGTGGAAGACTTCATGGCACTGCTCTCCCCTGCTGCCGAGCCATATCTGGAGACCATGGCGCGACTCTCCCGTAGATATACAGAGGAACGGTTTGGCAGGACAATGTCCATGTTCATACCTCTATACATCACCAATTCATGTGCCAACAGTTGCGTATACTGCGGTTTCCACCGTCAGAACCCGATGGCTCGCACCATACTGACGCAAAGCCAGATAGAGGACGAGTTCAAGGCTATCAAGCGGCTCGCTCCATTCGAGAACATACTGCTCGTCACGGGAGAGAACCCGGCAAAGGCTGGAGTCCCCTACCTGACAGCAGCCATCGAAACCGCCAAGAGATACTTCAGCAACATAAAGATTGAGGTCATGCCACTCGACACGGAGGAATACAGGATGCTCGCCACCCGAGGACTGAACGGCGTAATCTGCTTTCAGGAGACATACCACCGCGAGAACTACAAGCTATATCACCCCGCAGGGAGGAAGTCCGACTTCCAATGGAGGTGCGACGGATTCGACCGCATGGGCATGGCTGGAGTTCACAGCATCGGCATGGGCGTGCTGATAGGACTGGAAAAGGAATGGCGGACGGACATTACCATGATGGCATACCACCTGAGATACCTGCAGAAACATTACTGGAGAACGAAGTACAGCGTCAACTTCCCACGTATGCGCCCGGCTCAGAACGAGGGATTCACACCCTCGTTCTACATGACAGACCGACAACTGGCACAAGCCACCTTTGCCATGCGAATCTTCGACCACGACGTGGACATAAGCTACTCCACCCGCGAACCTGCCTACATACGCGACAATATGTGTACACTGGGGGTCACCACCATGTCGGCTGAAAGCAAGGTGAATCCTGGTGGATACCACACATACCCGCAGGCTCTGGAACAATTCACGGTGAGCGACAGCCGTACAGCAAAGGAGATAGGACGCAGACTGAGAGAACTCGGGAGGGAACCTGTATGGAAGGACTGGGATGCAAGCTTCGACCTAAGGCAAGCCCTATGACAATAGTAATAACACCCCCACACGACGTGCCAGACGAGGCATCTAGGATTTGCCGCCTGTTGACTGAGGGCAAGGCAGACATCGTCCACATACGCAAGCCCGACTGGCAGGTAGACCAAGTAGAGAGTCTCATCGCGGACATACTTGCCATCTGCCAGCATCAAGGCATCGCATTGCAGGACAGGCTCACCCTGCACGACTGGCACAACCTGGCTGCGAGATACTCGTTGGGAGGCATACACCTGAATGCCCGACATCCCCTGCCACCACCAGACTGGCACGGCAGACTGAGCCGCAGTTGCCACACGATGGAGGAGACTATCCGATGGAAACAGTCATGCGACTATGTTTCCCTCTCACCCATCTTCGACAGCATATCCAAGCCGGGCTACAAGTCCTCCTTTACTAAGGGGGAAATAGAGGAGGCTCTTGGCCGTGGCATCATAGACCGGAAGGTGATGGCTCTCGGCGGAGTTACGTTCGAACGACTGCCCCTCGTCAGGGAAATGGGATTCGGAGGCGGCATGATATTGGGAGACGCATGGAAAATGGGGGGAGACTGACCATAACGCTATACGACAAGACTGAAAACACACATTATAATATATATATACATATAACATCAATCACTATGGGAAACAGAATATCACTCCTAAGCATCATCCTGACACTTGCGGCATTCTCCGCCAATGCCAGGGAAAAGGTCTGGGCTCCGCGCGTGGACAAGCCCCTGATAACACACTGCTCGCGTCCGTACGAACCGACTGCCGGATTGCAGGACAGGCACATAGCAGTATGGCAAAGCCACGGCTGGTACTACGAGAGGAAACTCGACCGATGGGAGTGGCAAAGGGCACGGCTCATGCAGACTGTGGAAGACCTCTACACCCAGAGTTATGTCCTGCCCTACTTAGTGCCCATGCTGGAGAATGCCGGGGCTAACGTCCTGCTGCCAAGGGAGAGGGATGTGGCTAAGGCAGAACTGATAGTAGACAACGACAGGATGGCGACAGATGACGGCACTTACTCCGAAACCATAGGCAAACATCCCTGGGCACAAGGAGAAGGACAAGGATTTGCCCACCTCAGGAAATCGTACTCTGACGGAGAAAACCCTTTCCGCGAAGGTACCTACAGGCAAACTACGACAATCAAGAAGGGAGAAGAGAGCCAAGCCTCATGGACTCCTTCCTTCCCCTGCAAAGGGGAATATGGCGTATACGTCTCGTACAAGAGCCTGCCAGGCAGTACGGACGATGCCCTCTACACTGTATACCATCTGGGCGGCAAGACGGAGTTCCGCATCAACCAGCGCATGGGAGGTGGCACATGGATATACCTGGGCAAGTTCCTGTTCACCAAAGGTGAGAATCCCTTGTGCGGACGCATAACCCTGTCCAACCGTTCGGCTCGCGCGGGAAAGGTCTTGACTGCGGACGGCGTGAAGATTGGCGGAGGCATGGGAAACATCGTCAGGAACGGACTCGGGAGCAACCATCCACGTTTCACCGAGGGGTCTCGCTACTGGCTCCAATGGGCAGGAGCGCCGGACAGCGTCTACACCCCCTTCCACGGAGAGAACGACTACAACGACGACTACTGCTCGCGTGCACTGTGGGTCAACTGGCTTGGAGGCGGCTCGGACGTACTGCCCAAGAGACGGGGCCTGGGCGTGCCCCTCGACCTGAGCCTTGCCCTGCACACGGATGCCGGAACTACGAAGGGAGATGCCACTATAGGTACGCTGATGATATACGAAACCGAGACCGAAGGCAGGATCACCTATGCCAACGGTGCGTCACGCGAACTGGCTGGCATACTGGCAGACACCATACAGAAACTGATAGTAAGGGACATTCGCACCTTGTACGAACCAGAATGGAATTGCAGGGGTATGTGGAACAAGCCTTACTTCGAGGCAAGGGTGCCCGAAATACCCGCCGTGCTGATAGAACTCCTCTCACACCAGAACTTTGCCGACATGAGGTATGGGCTCGACCCACGGTTCCGCTTTACCGTGTCGCGTGCCATCTACAAGGGAATGCTCAGGTTCATCTCCGGACAAAGGGGGGAGCCCTGTGTAGTACAGCCCCTTCCACCCCACTCCGTCATGGCGTCGTTAGACAGCAATGGGAACGCACACATTAGATGGAGACCGACAATAGACACATTGGAATCGACTGCCTCCCCCACAGGATACGTCGTTTATACACGGATTGACAGTTGCGGCTGGGACAATGGCGTACTGGTGAATGACCCTTCCTACTCGATGCCGATAGACAGAGGTCACATATATAGCTGGAAGGTGTGCGCGGCCAACGATGGAGGAATCTCTTTCCCTTCCGAAACAGTCTCGGCCGGAATACCGCATACATGGCAGGCAGGTACGCCCACCGCACTCGTGATAAACGGATTCCAACGCATATCGGCTCCGGCAGACTTCTGCATCACGACGTCCGACAGCATTTCCATGGCAGGCTTCCTCGACGACGTCGACCATGGCGTACCATATATACAGGACATAAGCTACGTCGGTTCGCAAAAGGAATTCTGCCGCTCGAAGCCATGGACGGACGATGATGCGGGAGGCCATGGAGACAGCTACGGCGACTACGAGACAGAGGTCATAGCGGGCAACACCTTCGACTATGCCTACATACACGGCATATCGCTCATGCAGTGCGGCAAGCCATTTGTGTCCTGCGACAGGCTTGCCGTAGAGGACGGCTATGCCAGTCTGAAGGATTACACCTTCGTCGACCTTGTCCTCGGCAAGCAATGCCAGACTAAGATGGGCAGCGGCAAGCACTGTCCGCTGGAGTTCAAGACCTTCACGCCCGCCATGCAGGCTGCCATAAAATCGTACCTGCTCGAGGGTGGAGGACGGCAGTTGCTGGTGAGCGGAGCCTATGTGGGGAGCGACCTCTGGGCTAATCCCCTTGCCCCACCATTGGACGAAGACAAGGCATTTGCACGGGATATACTGAAATACAAATGGCGGACGAGCAGGGCCGACAGGACGGGGGAGGTAATGATGGTGCGTTCTTCTGTCAGCCAGTCAGGACACGCCATGCGATACGCCAACACCCTGAATGCACAGACTTACGTCGTAGAATCGCCCGATGCCATCGAACCCTCTTGCACCGAAGCGCATACCGTGATGCGCTATGCCGGCAATAGCCTCAGTGCTGCCGTGGCTTACATGGGCAGCGACTACGGGACTTTCGTAATGGCAGTACCGTTCGAGTCTGTCACCGACCCCGAATCGCGCCACCGGCTGATGAGACAAATCTTAGAAATGGGCTACAAATGACTATCTCGCCATCAACCTGTGATGAGCGTACCTACAAAACTAAACTGGCAAGCACCGCATGCAGAGACGGACATACACCAAAAGGTACACTGGCAGGCAGCAACGACACCCTATGCCGTGGTACAACGTATGCCCTGCAGGACGAGCAGCACAAGATGGAGTACAAAGACCATGGGTACGCCGTACCTGAAAAAGAAGTGCCTCGTCTTGTGACGCCAGAAATGCATGCCTGACCATGCCCCGATACTTCCGCCAAGAAGGGTCAGGAGCATGAGTATCTTTTCGCTTATCCTCCACGCCGACCGACGTGCATTCTGCTTGTCGAAGCCGAACAATAGGAAGGTTGCCGTATTGATGCACAGCAGGTAACAAAAAACAAACAAGTGTGGATTGGTCATTTTAGTTATATTGATATCGTACTCAGAAGACGGACAGTTTGTTGCGCCTTGCCTCCTGAAAGGAGATATTGTCCGGGACATGTCCGTTGCCACGGATAGCAAGCTGCCTCGCCCGAAGGCTTGCAACAGCATCGTCCTTGGTGTCGGCACTGGTGTATGCCACAGCCACGGGGACATTCTGGCTGGCATCCTTCACCCAAATCACAGGGCCGTCATACTCGGGCGCAATCCTAAGGGCGGTATGCTTTTCGCTGGTGGTGGCTCCTCCTATCATGACGGGACAGGATATGCCTGCCTGTTTCAGGAGGCGAACCACCCGTACCATTTCCTCGAGGCTGGGCGTTATCAGTCCGCTGAGTCCTATGACGTCTGGCTTGGTCTGCAATGCCTGGGCAACTATCTCCTCTGCCGGCACCATCACCCCAAGGTCTGTAATATCATAGCCGTTGCAAGCCATGACGACGGAAACTATGTTCTTGCCTATGTCGTGAACGTCACCCCTGACGGTAGCGAGGAGGACCCTGCCCGAAGATTTCCTCTCGCCATTGCGCTGCGACTCGATATAAGGACTGAGGTATGCTACGGCCTGCTTCATGCAACGGGCAGTCTTCACCACCTGGGGCAAGAACATCTTGCCTTCACCAAAGAGTCTGCCCACCCGGTTCATGCCAGCCATGAGCGGGCCTTCTATGATGTCAACGGCATGGGGGTATTCTGTCAAGGCTTCGGAAAGGGTCTCTTCCAGACGGTCGGTCACTCCACGCACAAGGATGTCGGACAACCTCTGCCCCACACTGAGCGACTCTGAAGTGGTTTGCCCAGGTCCTGGAGAACCGCCCTTGTCCTCCGCCTGTTCAGCCGCGATGCTTTCCGCCAATGCAATGAGATGGTCGGTATGCTCCTGGCTGGGACGTAGGAGAGCATCCTCGATGACCCGCAAACGGGGGGCAGGGATGTCGCCATACATCACACGGGACGCAGGGTTGACAATGCCAAAATCCATACCCTCGCTACGTGCATGGTAGAGGAAAACGGCATGCATCGCCTCGCGCAACCAGTTGTTGCCACGGAAGGAGAAACTGAGGTTGCTGACGCCTCCACTGACATGGGCGCCGGGCAGGTTCTGCCTTATCCAAGAAGTGGCACGGATGAAATGGAGCGCGTAAGCATTGTGCTCGGGTATTCCGGTTGCGACGGAGAGTATGTTGGGGTCGAAGATGATGTCCTGCGGTGGCATTCCCACAACATTGGTGAGCAGACGGTATGCACGCTGGCATATCTCTATCTTACGCTCGTAGGTGTCGGCCTGTCCCTTCTCGTCGAAAGCCATGACTACCACGGCGGCTCCCATGAGCCTTACCTCGCGAGCATGAGCGAGGAACACGTCCTCTCCCTCCTTGAGCGAGATGCTGTTGACTATACACTTGCCCTGAATACACTTCAGGGCAGAGGATATGACCTCCCAGTTGCTGCTGTCCACCATAACAGGCACCCGGCAGATGTCGGGTTCCCCTCCCAACAAGAGCAGGAAGTGCGTCATCTCTGCTTTAGCATCGAGCAAGCCGTCGTCCATGTTGATGTCTATCACCATAGCACCGTCCTCGACCTGTCTCCTCGCAATGGAGATGGCTTCGGCGTAAGCCTTCTCGCGGATAAGGCGAAGGAACTTGCGCGAACCTGCCACATTGCACCTCTCCCCTACATTGACAAACAGCCCGTCCCGCCCGCCTTGAGGATGGACACGCATTGCCTCCAGTCCCGAGAGTATCATGCAGGATGGTTCTGGAGCGGGTGTGTGTATCAATCCTTCCTGCTCGCACAAATCCCTCAGCGTTGTGAGGCGCGATATATGGTCGGGGGTAGTACCGCAGCATCCTCCAATGATGTTGACCAACCTTTCGGTGACAAAGGGTCTCATCTCCTGGAGCATGATGTCGGGAGTCTGGTCGTACTGCCCGAATGCGTTGGGCAAACCGGCATTGGGATGTGCGCTAATGTAACAAGGTGCCTTGTCTGCAAGCAGTCGCAATGTAGGGAGCATGTCGTGGGCACCGAACGAGCAGTTGAGTCCAATGCTGAGAATGGGCGCATGCTGTACGCTGGCGAGGAATGCCTCCACGGTCTGACCGGAAAGCAGCCTGCCTGCCTTGTCGCTGACAGTGATGCTGAGCATGAGCGGGATGTCGGAAGTCCTGCCCTCTCTGGCAATCTGATAGGCATGTATGGCAGCCTTGCAGTTGAGCGTGTCGAAGATGGTCTCAAGCATGATGGCATCTACGCCGCAGTCCATGAGCACACGTATCTGCTGGAGGTAAGCCTCCTTCATCTCGTCGTATGTCACGGCACGCATTGCAGGATTGCTCACGTCGGGGCTGAGGGAGAGAGTCTTGTTGGTTGGTCCTACGGTGGCAACGACATACCTGGGATGGCTCGGGGTGGAGAACTCGTCAGCGGCTTGCCTTGCAAGAGCCACGGCTTGAGTATTGACCTCGGAAACCAATCCCTCGCAATGGTAGTCTGCAAGAGAGATTCGCTGGCTGCTGAAGGTATTGGCTGTGATGATGTCCGCTCCTGCCTGCAGATACCTCCTGTGGATGTCGAGGATGACATCGGGACGAGTCATACAGAGAATGTCGCTGTTGCCACTCATCTGCCACCCTACATCACGGAACCTCTCTCCACGGAAATCTTCCTCGGAAAGTGAATACGACTGTATCATGGTACCCATAGCCCCATCGAGTATCAGAAGCCTGCCACTACGCAACATGGCCTCCAAAGAGGGTGACTGGCCAGGAACACCAGCCGACGAGCCAGTCTGCAAAATCTTAGTATCTGCCATCAATGTCGGTTTTCTTTCCATCCTTTTTATATCACCTATATGCCCGGGGGGCGTTCACCCATTACTGGAAGCCAAAAGCCTTGGCAGGCTCTACGGTGACAACCTTGCCGAGCCTCTCCAGTTGGCTACGGTCGAGGGAGGCAGGGTCGCCTATCACAACGCTACGATAGTGAAGCCCATCCATGTACTGCTGCTTGAAGTCCACTATGTCCTGCAAGCCAAGCGTCTGAACCTGCTCGAAAAGGAGACTGTCGGTGTCGTAGTCTATGCCCAAACGCTCGGCAGTGAAGAACTTGTCGAAATAGCCCGTACCGGTAGTCCTCTGCGTCCTCAACTGTGTGATGAGACCCTGCTTGCAGACGTTGAAGGAAGTCTCGCTCTGAGGCATGTCAGAATACAGTTCACCAAAGGCATCTATGCACTCCTTCATCTTGTCGTTTTGGCTTTGGATATTGCCCATGACGTAGCAACACTTTTCTTCGGAGCCAGGCATGACATACAATGAGTATGAGGAATAGCAGAGGCTGCGCTTCTCTCGCATCTCCTGGAATACGATGGAGTTCATGCCACCACCGAAATACTCGTTGAAGAGAGAGTTTACTCCCAACTTGTCAGCATCCCATTCCGTACCGTTGCAAGCGAACTGATTCAATATGAAACTCTTGGTAGACTTGAAAGGAACAACGTAGCATACTTCCTCGTCAACGGGACTGAGGGAGATGTCCTTTGATTGGGGAACAGGAACAAGCACCTCGGGTACGAAAAGCATGTCATCGAGTGTGGCGGCAAGTTCAGACTGAGCCATCGGTCCATAGTAAGTGATGCGATGCTCGTAGTGTGGCAACTGGTGTATGCGTGCTACGAGGGAGTCTCCACTGGCAGCGGCGATCTCGTTGTCGGTAAGGACGAAGAGACCCGCATTGTCCAGCCCGTACTTCAGCATGGTTCTGCTTTGGGTGTTGTACAAGTCAAAGGTCTGCATGACATCGCTGCGCGACTTGAGAGTAGCGGCAACGAACTTGTCCATCGTGAGCGAGTCGGACTTGGCACAATCCACCACATGCTGCATGAGGAGCAAGGCCTGACTCATGTTCTCCTGCAATCCCGAGAGTGTCAGTGTGGTGGTATACTTCCCTACCCTCATCGACATGGAGCAACCCAACTGGTGGAACTGCTGCTGTATCTGTTCGGCAGTGAGGCTGTCGGTGCCGAGATAATCGAGATATGTAGAAGCAAGTGACAGATACTTGCCATCCTCGCCTGCCTCACCCATTTCGTAGCGGAAGGTAAGGTAGAAGAGGTCATTGAGCGTGTTCTGACGATACAACATCGGCAATCCCTTCACAGTCTGCTGGGAGATATCTTCCTTCAGGTTGACGAAGACGGGCTCGATGGGAGCAACCTCAGACTGCAGTACCTCCTGGGCAAAGGTGCTGGCCGTGTCACGGTTCATCTGTATGGGCGTAATGGCAGGCTTGGCAACGGGAGTGCCGCCGTCATCCTCTCCCACCCGCTTGAATACGCAAGCGTAGTTGTCGCTAAAGTGCCTGTTGGCAAAGTCCACCACATCCTGCTTGGTGATACGCCCGAGTCTGTCTATCCTGCCCACTTGGTCTGCCCATGGCACATCGTTGGTGTAGGCATCCACAAACATCGTGGCGCGCTGGTCGTTGCTCTCCAGAGCACGTTGCAAATTCAATTTCTCTTCGGTGACAATGGCTTTGATCAGGTCTTCGGAGAAATCACCCTTGCGCAACTTGTCCATCTCGGCGAGCAGCAGGTCGCGGATAGACTCCAGAGACTGTCCCGGAAGAGGAACACCCTGCATGAAGAAGACGGAATAGTCGCAGTTGTTGAATGTAAAGCAATAGGAACCAAGGACTTCCTGAGAAAGATTCAGGTCGAGGTCTAACATTCCTGCCTGCCCGTTGTAGAAAATATCGGAGATGATGTCGAGCGTATCGTTCTGGTGACTGGCAACACCGTCAAACCTCCATGCCAAGAGGATATTCTCGGCTCCTGAGGAAAGGATTTCCCTTTCCACAGGCTTTGTCAATTCGGGCTGTGGCTCTATTTCGGGCATCTTGAGGTCGGGATTTGGCTGCATGTCGCCAAAGTACTTCGTCAGGACATCAATCATGTAGTCTGGGTCGAAGTCGCCACTAAGGCAAATAGCCATGTTGTTGGGGACATAGTATGTGTGGAAGAAATCCTCGATATTCTTGATGCTTGGATTCTTCAGGTGCTCGCCATATCCTATTACGGAATGGCTGTATGGGTGTGTAGGCATCAACGCCTTGGCAGTAACGTCAATAATCTTGCGGCCGTCGTTGTTGAGAGACCTGTTGTACTCCTCGTAGACAGTCTCAAGTTCGGTATGGAAGCCACGCAGCACCATGTTCTTGAAGCGGTCTGCCTGAATCTTTGCCCAGTTCTCGATCTCGTTGGAAGGAATATCCTCAACATATACGGTCTGGTCGTAACTGGTGTATGCGTTAGTACCCTTGCTGCCGATATGAGACATGAGTTTGTCGTACTCGTTGGGGATGAAGTATGTACTAGCCACATAACTGATGCTGTCTATACTGTGGTAGATAGCCTTGCGCTGTTCTTCGTCGGTAGTCTTGCGGTAAACCTCGTACAGGTCGCGAATCTTGTCGAGTTCAGCCTTCTCTGCCTCATAGTTGACTGTGCCGAAATTCTCTGTGCCCTTGAACATCATGTGCTCAAGGTAGTGCGCCAGACCCGTTGTCTCTATGGGTTCGTGCTTGCTGCCGGCATGTACGGCAATGCAAGTCTGTATACGGGGCTGCTCCTTGTTGACGGTCATGAATACCTTAAGGCCATTAGGCAATGTGTACATCTTGGTGTTCATGGGGTCACCCTCTACTGTCTCGTACTGGTACTTGCCCTGCCTGCATCCCGTGAAGGACACTATGATAGCAAAGGCGAACATTACTAACCTTGAAATGCGAGAGATACGTTTCATAAGTTCGATATTATATTTATTTTATTATGTTATACATTAATATATTTATATATACATTATATATTAGTCCAGTCCATGCTTGTCTACGATGTGGATGTCAGCCCCTGCCACGCCCTGCTGACCTGGTGGTGACTGCAGGAACTGCCCATAGAGGTTGGGCAGGGAGGAATTGGCGTTGTAAATGCCAAACAATGGAAGGGCTATGCCGAACCTGCGCCTGTCATTCCTCAGATAGTAGCAACACAGGACATAATCCAGCATCTTCTTTCTCTGCCCGGGGTCGGTGTAGTACTTGGCGAGATGCAGCATCTCAACTGGCAATTCGTATCCCCCGACGAACGTGTTCGAGCGCAGGGGAACCTGAGGCTTAGTGCTTCGTTCCACGATTGCCTTACTCATCGCATCACGCTGTTGCTGCACATAGAGCGAGTGGGATGCCGACTTGCCCAGTATGTCGAGGTATTTCTCAGCCACCTGCCACTCACCCTCGGCAATGCTGTACTCTGCCATCTTGCGTAGCGAATGGAAACAGGTGCCATTCTGCTGCAGGAGCCCAAACTCCTGTATCTGGTGGTATGCCTCGTCGTAGATGCCGAGGTTGCGGTAGAAGAGACAGTTGAAGAGCGTGGTAAGATATTCCCTCCTGTGCTGAAAGAGGAACTGAGATTCGGAGGCGATGGGATAATTCTGGAGATTGTCCGGCAACGTGCCCAACGCACTCTCAGCCAGCAAGGCATACCTCAGGGCCACGCCGTCCCCCGACTGTGCGGCACGGCGCACTCCAGCCCTGCCAAGCAGTTCGTTCCATTCTCCTCGTTCGGCAAGGTGGTCGTAGGAGCGGAATCTTTCCGAATCTCGCATTACCCTACTGGTAAGGGGCTTGAAATATGAGCCGAACGTCCAATATCTCTTCTCGAAAGGCACGAATGCCACTTGCGCACTATATACCATTGGAATGACATACAGGACAGGAAAGGCAAACAATAGCCTCCACCACGACCGCATGCCGTATACTGCCCATTCAGACAGCATCATTCCTGCCAGCATGGCATATATCATGGGCATGGACATCAGCATGTATGCCACTGGCAACGACACGAATGCCATTGCAAGCCTAACCCGACGCACTGGCAAGGCACAGTAGAACAATAGCAAAAGGAATAGGAATATGGTCTGTACAGGCACACAGGCATCGAAAGTGCAGAATAGTCCCATGGTCAGCGAAGGCAGCAGCCCAAGCCACGTCAGCCACTTGCCACCAATACGGATGCGCCTGAGCCATGCGTAAGCCATGAGAGAGACACAGACGTAGAGTAAGGTCTGTATAGAGGCAGCCACGACAGGTGTGGCATAGAACTGGCAAAGGAACGAAGACAGCCACTGCGAGGCGGCTGGCGGCATGGTGAGTTGAGTGCCCCAGTAGTCCCATGTCAGCAGCCAAAGGGAATTGCCCTCCATGTCCATGTACGAATGGGGGAAGGTAATGGCTGTATATGTGCCGAAGAAGACTGCCGCAACCGCCACTACGGATATGTAGAGGTACGATTGGGGTATCGTCATGTGCCTGGCTGCCTTTTCTGTATCTTTCTTCATGTGTGCATGATTTTACCTTGTGACGTTGCCGATGCCCAACCTCATTGCCCATCCCGGAAGAGCCTTGCCAGCCCATCCCTTGAGAGTATGACGGGACGTTTGATGAACTCTGGTATGTTGTATGCCATGAGGAGCGTGGTGTTGTCCTCCGGATTCTGCTGAGGCAGGAGGAATGGCTTGTGGAACCTCGTTCCGTCCCAGTATGCGAACATCAGGCGCGTATATCTTCCGTCATACCTCTTGCTGCTATATAGAATCCACCTGCCATTGCTGCTCCATGCATGATAGCTTTCCATCCGGGGACTGTTGATTACGTCCGTATTCACCAACTCGCCATTGCGGAGGTCCATCATCTGCAAGTCCGACTCGTTGTGATACAGGTTGAAGGCTCCGCATTCTGCCAGGGAGAAGAGCATATACCTGCCGTCCGGCGAGATACGCGGCATGAGGGCCGTCCCTCCCCTGTCGTGAGCACTATATACCGTATCTATGTCCCCAAGACTACCGTCTGCTGCGTCGAACGGGACCCTCACGATGCTGTAGTGCAACTTATCCACCTCCATCGGCATCCTGACGGGGTGTGCCGTGGAGAAATAGAGCCACTTCCCGTCTGGGGAGAAGGTGGGGAATATCTCAAGGCTGAGGGTGTCGGTGAATCTCTCGTCAGTCAGTACCTTGCCCTTGTCGATGTCATAGACGATAAGGTCTGACCATAGGTCGTAGACCTCTATCTTGTCGCGGCTCTGTCCGTAGAAACTCTGGTGCGTATCGTTGCTGGAGAAGGCTATGTATCTTGTGGAAGGATGCCAGATGTTGTACGACCCATGCCTTCCGTTTCCCATGCTCTTGATGTCAACCTTCGACATCTGCCCGTTGCGAATGACGATGGTTCCGCCGTTCTTGCCACGGGCATGGAACGTGAAGTCCCTCGGGTCATAGTTTGCAAACGAGTGGCAGTTGACACAGCCATTGTTGTTCTGGGAATTCTCCACGATAGGCTCGACGTCGAAGGAGGCAAGGTCCCTCTGATAGATGCCCATCCTGTTCCATCCCTCGTAGCCGGGTGGTATCAGCCTATATGCTATCCAGGGGTCGATGCTGTCGGCTATGTGTATGGCAAAGTCCTTGTATCTGATTCCGTCGGGATTAGTCTCAGACCATACCGAGACAGACACCATGATGCTATCCCCGCCACTGAGCATCGCACGCCACTTGCCAATGGGAAATTCCACATGGTCAGTACCGTGTACCTGTACCCTATGCCCCCGGCAACCAATGAGGCTTGCCTCTATGTGGGTTGCGCCTGCCACACGGAAGTTCAGCGGAGCAATGTTGCGGGGTATGGTAACACCGACATAGTCGGGGAAAATCTCCGGCAATGCGTCCACGCTATCTTTCGCTTCCCTGCTGCCACATGCTGCGAACAAGCCCCATAGCAGGAGTTGCAATATGACAATCTGTGTATGTCTCATTTCTACTGATTTTTATCCATGCATTGGAAGTAGCACACACTCTCTCTTTCTCTATTTGCAGAAACCTACGCCAAGCGACCAAGTATCTTGGCATGCCTCGCATCCCTGTGCGGCACGATAGGTCGCGGCGTCAATAGCTCCGCTTGAACTGTCTTGCCATGTCACGCCTGTCCTCCTTCTCCTTCAAGGATTCGCGCTTGTCGAATTCCTTTTTTCCACGGCACACATAGATGTCGAGCTTTGCCCTGCCATTGCCGTCAATGAACAGGAGTGTTGGCACTATGCTGAACCCAGGGGCTTTTACGGCACTCTGTATCTTGCCTATTTCCTTTCTGTTGAGCAGCAACTTGCGGTCGCGCCTCTCTACATGATTGTTGTAAGAGCCTTGGTCATAGTGGGCAACGTACATGTTCTTCACCCACACCTCCCCATTATGTATGTAGCAGAAAGTGTCCACTAAGCTCGCCTTTCCTGCCCTGATGCTCTTTATTTCTGTTCCGGTCAGGACAATGCCTGCCATATATTTGTCAAGTAGGAGGAAATCGTGCTCAGCCTTCCTGTTCTTGATGTTGATCCTATTGCTTTTGTTATCTATCTTCCCCATTATTGAATACTCTTTTTATTAAAGGCTTTGCGTCTTTTTATTAAAGACATGGTGTCTTTTTATTAAAGGCAAGTCGTCTTTTTATTAAAGGTAAGTCGTCATTGACCCGTCTTCCTCACATCAGCAAAGCCTGAAAGATGCTCGTCAATATATCTCGCCACCATCTCCGTTACCTCCTCCTCCATCTCGATGAACTCGTCGTCGAGGTCGTCAAATTCGGGATATTTCTCAAAGAGAGCCATGAACGTCTCGTCATCGCAGTCTTCCGCAATCTCCGTGCCATACTTCTCGAAGAGTTTCCTTCCCTTATAGACGAGATTGCAGAAATCCTTTGCGCCCCACAGCCTCATGGCCTTGGCAAAAGGGTTGAGGAAGATGAAAGGACCATAGCCATTGTGGATTAGCTGCACGTGCCCACCGTCCATCACCTCGTCGCAAAAGGTGACATAGGCCAGCAGGGTAATCTGGTCGGCACTGAGCTTTGCCATAGAACCGGCATTAAGCTCGCCTCCTATAGCCTCCATCGTACGGTTATATAAGAGCCTTACGAAAGCATCCATTCCTTCGGCTACGGCATCAACAATCTCCCTCTCGTCTATTTCTACTCTCATTATTATCCTCAATTTATAATGCAAAGATACAAAATTAATCTTAATTACACCCTTCGCACAAAAAAACATTGCATTTTTATTTGGTCAACTGCTCAAATATGACTACTTTTGCATAGATTTTTTGTAATCAGATTACACAAATATTAATTAAAGTAATTAAACATGGTTTATTCACACGAAGTTCAGAACATGTGTTGCGTGGCAAAAGGCCCCAACCATGGTCCTGCTCCCATACCCGAGGAAGGCAAGTGGGTACAGGCAAAGGAAATCAAGGACATCAGCGGTCTGACTCACGGTATCGGTTGGTGCGCTCCCCAGCAGGGTGCTTGCAAATTGACACTCAACGTCAAGGACGGTATCATCGAAGAGGCTCTGGTAGAGACCATTGGTTGCTCCGGCATGACACACTCTGCTGCCATGGCATCGGAGATACTGCCAGGCAAGACAATACTCGAAGCTCTGAATACCGACCTCGTATGCGATGCTATCAACACCGCCATGCGTGAACTTTTCCTCCAGATAGTATACGGACGCACACAGAGCGCATTCTCTGAAGGTGGACTCATGATAGGTGCAGGACTCGAGGACTTGGGCAAGGGACTTATCTCCCAGACAGGTACGCTCTACGGCACCAAGGTCAAGGGTACACGCTACCTCCAGCTCACGGAAGGCTACATCACGAAGATGTACCTCGACAAGGACGACCAGGTTTGCGGATATGAATTCGTGCACATGGGCAAGTTCATGGATGCCATCAAGAAGGGTGTTCCCGCTGACGAGGCACTCAAGAGTGTAACAGGTACTTACGGCCGCACAAAGGAAGAAGACGGAGCCGTCAAGTCTATTGACCCACGTAAAGACTAATAAGGAGGAATATTATGATTAGGGAAGTAAAATTCGAATCACAGGACCGTCGTATCAAGCAGATTCTTGCTTGTCTTAATTCACACGGAATAGCCTCCATAGAGGAGGCAAACGAAATCTGCGAGGCAGCAGGCTTGGACCCATACAAGACTTGCGAGGAGACACAGATGATTTGCTTCGAGAACGCCAAGTGGGCGTACGTAGTAGGTACGGCAATAGCACTGAAGGAGAAGGCTAAGGACGCCGTAGAAGCTGCCAACTACATCGGCGAGGGACTCCAGTCATTCTGCATCCCCGGCTCTGTAGCAGACGACCGCAAGGTAGGCATCGGACATGGTGAACTGGCAGCCCGCCTGCTGACACCCGAGACCAAGTGCTTCGCATTCCTCGCCGGACACGAGTCTTTCGCTGCCGCCGAAGGTGCCATCAAGATCGCACAGATGGCTAACAAGTCAAGACCAGCCGACAAGCCTCTGCGCTGCATCCTCAACGGACTTGGCAAGGACGCCGCCATGATTATCAGCCGTATCAACGGATTCACATACGTACAGACTCAGTTCGACTACTTCACAGGCGAACTCAAGGAGGTTAAGCGCATTGCCTACTCCAACGGACCACGCGCTGCCGTCAACTGCTACGGTGCTGACGATGTACGCGAAGGCGTAGCCATCATGTGGAAGGAAGACGTAGACGTGTCCATCACCGGCAACTCTACCAACCCCACACGATTCCAGCACCCAACGGCTGGTACTTACAAGAAGGAGCGCGTACGCGCAGGCAAGCCCTACTTCAGCGTAGCCAGCGGTGGTGGTACAGGACGTACGCTGCACCCGGACAACATGGCTGCAGGACCCGCTTCATACGGTATGACCGATACGCTCGGACGCATGCACTCTGACGCTCAGTTCGCTGGCTCTTCATCCGTACCCGCACACGTTGAGATGATGGGATTCCTCGGTATAGGCAACAATCCCATGGTGGGATGCTCCGTGGCATGTGCCGTAAATGTTGACCTCGCACTGAACAAGAAATAAGGATTTTCCTATACAAAGGGAACACATCTCTGGCATCTCCCGTAACGCACTATGCGATTATGGGAGATGTTTCACAATGTGACATGTATAAACCCATACACTGCTACATCCAAACAAGAACCAAATAAGAACCAAATAAGACCTTTCGGCATAAGAACGACAAACATGAAGACCATCAGGGAAATCTACCGCATCGGGCAGGGACCTTCAAGCAGCCACACAATGGGACCCAGAAAAGCAGCGCAAATATTTCTTGACAGAAATCCCAACGCCGCACGCTACGAGGTAACACTATACGGCAGCCTTGCCGCCACCGGCAAGGGACACATGACCGACGTGGCAATATCCGACACCATACCAGATGTCAACATCCAGTGGGAACCACATACGTTCCTACCATTCCACCCCAATGGCATGAAGTTCAGGTGCTACGATTCCAATGGCTCAGAAAGAGACTGCTGGACGGTATTCAGCATCGGGGGCGGAGCCTTGGCAGAAGAGGGAGAGATGCCTCAGGAATCCCAGGAACTGTACGAACTGAACAGCATGACGGAAATCCTGAAATACTGCAACTGGTCGGGACGTAGTTACTGGGAATACGTGGAGATGAAGGAAGGCACGGAAATATGGGACTTCCTCTCCGAGGTATGGCACACCATGGTAGAAGCCGTGGAACGTGGATTGGATGCCGAGGGCGTTTTGCCAGGTCCGCTCAACCTCAGGCGGAAGGCAGCCGCCTATTATGTGAAGGCTACTGGCTACAAGGACAACTTGCGCACCAGGGGACTCGTTTTCTCGTATGCCTTGGCAGTAAGTGAAGAGAACGCTTCGGGTGGGCGCATAGTCACGGCACCTACCTGCGGCTCATGCGGAGTACTCCCCGGTGTACTCTACCACCTGTGGAAGAGCAAGGACTTCAGCGAGATGAGGATACTCCGCGCTTTGGCTACGGCAGGGCTGATAGGCAATGTCGTAAAGCATAATGCTTCCATCTCGGGTGCCGAGGTGGGATGCCAAGGTGAAGTCGGAGTCGCATGCGCCATGGCAGCCGCAGCAGCCAACCAACTCTTCGGGGGAAGTGCCGCACAGATAGAGTATGCGGCAGAGATGGGACTCGAACATCACCTGGGCATGACCTGCGACCCAGTTTGCGGACTCGTACAGATTCCCTGCATAGAACGTAACGCATACGCCGCTGCCAGGGCACTCGATGCCAACATCTACTCCACGTTCACGGACGGAGTACACAGGGTGTCGTTCGACAAGGTGGTGGAAGTGATGAAACAGACCGGACACGACCTGCCCTCGCTCTACAAGGAGACTGGTGAGGGAGGACTCGCCAAGGATTACACACAGATGAGTTGACACTATCCAACTCCCTTAGGAACCAAGGATGGCAGGCATACTGACATACCACATCCCATGTCTTTAGGATACACATAGCACAATGAATCAAACAGACAAAAAAGAAGGACGACTCACATCCACATCAAGACAAACAGGAAATAGCATCTTCGAGAATCCCGTCTTGGCAGGACTATTCGCCATAACTGCTGCCATAGCCTGGGGATGGGCCTACCCCTTGATAAAGATAGGATTCCGCGAATTCGGCATCTCGCCCGACATGACAGGCAGCAAGATGCTGTTTGCAGGATTGCGTTTTACCGTCTCGGGACTCATTCTACTTTCCCTGGCACGTATACAACACAGGCATTTCGCAGTAAACAGGGGACGTAACTGGTGGTTCATCCTGCTTTTCGCCCTGCTCAATACAACATTCCACTACGCATTCTTCTATTTCGGACTCTCGCACAGCGATGGAGCAAGAGCCGCCATCCTCAACTCTCTCGGAGTATTTGCCGTGGTGATATTGGCATGCCTTATATTCCGTAGCGACAAGATGACGGGACGAAAGATTGCGGGATGTGCAATAGGATTTGCCGGCATTCTGGCCCTGAACATGGGTGACGCACATAGCGGCAGGTTCACTTGGAACGGTGACGGCTTCATCATACTGAACGCTCTCTGTAGCGCAGCCGCCTCGCTGTTGACTCGTGGACTCGTCCGAAGGGTGGACGTATTCGTTGGTACTGGCTACAGCCTATCAATAGGAGGGATGCTTCTTGTCTTACCTGGCATATACATGGGAGGCACACTACCCCACTTCAGCCCCTTGGGAATCCTTTGCCTACTGTTGCTGATTGCCATCTCCGCCCTTGGCTTTGCCCTCTACAACCAACTCATCATACACAACCCCGTAGGCAAGATAGCCATCTACAACTCCCTCATTCCCGTCGTCGGAGCAGTCACGTCATGCCTTTGCCTTGGCGAGACGTTCTATTGGAAATACCTCCTTGCAGGCACACTTGCGACAGCTGGCATCTACCTCATCAATAAGGACAAGGCTTAGGACACACCCACTCCACCTTACCCTCCCCCAACCTACTGAGAGACACCCCCTACCCTTGTGCGTCTCTTTTTGGGGAGTTCCCTTTGCCGTTTGGAGAAAAGGTGTTAACTTTGCATGGCCGTTATCAACAGTACAACATAATTCAACACATTATATTTATACAACTTCAATGAAAAAGAATCTCGGAACCATCTGCATACACGGCGGATGGAAGGCAAAGAAGGGCGAACCCCAGCAATTACCAATCTACCAGAGCACTACATTCAAGTATGAAACAAGCGAACAGATGGCACGCTTGTTCGACCTACAGGACGAAGGGTACTTCTATACTCGTCTCGCCAACCCTACGAACGATGCCGTCGCCAAGAAAATAGCCGCACTTGAGGGAGGCATAGGTTGCGTACTGACAAGTAGCGGACAAGCAGCAAACTTCTATGCGATATTCAATATCTGCCAAACCGGCGACCATTTCATAACGTCAAACACCATCTACGGAGGCACTTTCAACCTATTCGGGGTCACCCTACGCAAACTCGGCATAGAATGCACCTTCGTCGACCCCGAATGGGATGATGAACGCATCGAGGCAGAGTTTCGTCCCAACACGAAATGTTTCTTCGGTGAAACCATCTCCAACCCGGGCGGCAACATATTCGACATAGAGAGGTTTGCTAAGATGGCTCACAGACACGGCGTGCCGCTGATAGTAGACAACACCTTTGCCACACCCATCAACTGCCGGCCTTTCGAATGGGGATGCGACATCGTAACACATTCAACTACAAAATACATGGATGGACATGCCACTCAGGTGGGAGGATGCGTAGTGGATAGCGGTAATTTCCCCTGGGAACAATATGCCGACCGTTTCCCTGGACTATGTACACCAGATGACAGCTATCATGGCCTTACCTACACAAAGGCGTTCGGCAAGATGGCATATACCACCAAACTCGTCGCACAACTGATGAGGGACCTTGGCAGCATACCAGCACCACAGAATTCCTTCCTGCTCAACCTTGGACTTGAGACGTTGCACCTGCGTATGCCATGCCATTGCAACAACGCCCTGAAGGTTGCTACATGGCTACAAAGCAACGATAATGTAGCATGGGTCAACTATGCAGGCCTGCCCGATAACAAATACCACGCCCTGGCACAAAAGTACATGCCTTTAGGAACATGCGGAGTGATTGCGTTCGGGTTGAAGGGAAGCAAGGAGGATGCCGTGTGTTTCATGGACAACCTCGACTTCATATCCATTGTGACGCACGTTGCCGATGCAAGGACATGTGTGCTCCACCCTGCGAGCCATACACACAGGCAACTTTCTGACGAGCAACTCAGGGAGGCAGGCGTGGCACCTGACCTAATCCGTTTGTCGGTTGGCATAGAAAACGTAGAAGATATCATTTCTGACCTAAAGCAGGCAATGGAAAAAGTATTCAGCAAGTGACCTATTTGGCTTACTTACTATCCATGGAATTGATTTATGTCAACAAAAGCACACCTTTTTAAAGAAAATGCCAACATAGTATTGCTTGTTTGGTATTTTTGGCGTACCTTTGCATCAGTTTTCATGGTATTAGTTTAAGGTTAGTAGAAAGATTGGTTGTCGAGATGACAACCTTCTTTTTTTATCCCCCGCTTCAGCCATGTTCGAAGCGATGACAACGACCCCTTTGTCCATCGTAGCAATAATCCTGACAATGATTGCAAGACGCAGTTCAAGGCTTTGAATTTCTCTTTACGGCATCTGCGGTTATATAGTGAGCTTCCATTCCGACTACCCGCGGGCATTACCATGGATTTGCCCTTCGTGTGCCGTTTGTTTCCGTTACCCTGCGTAGGGGATTCCAACGGGAGGGTAAGAGGGAAACAGAGGGAGGCAGCCCTCACCCTACTTATACCGCACTTCCCAAAAAAGCATGTGGCACGCATGTGGCGCATGCATGCCATCCCGTGGCGCAACTCTCAGACCCTTTGGAACTTCGGTAGATGTTTTTTTTTGAGCCCCCAGCCCCTGTCGTAGGGGGAAGAGGGGGTCTCTGGGGGACTGAGGGGGTCTCTCATTGCTCATTGCTCAAGAGCCCATTTCAATTATTTGGCTTCGCCGAATAATCTCATTCGCTCGGGAGAGCTGGAGCAAGCTCCGCTCTCTACTCACTCATTTGGCTGTCGCCGAATTCCTCCTTGCAAGGCATAATCCATGCAAGCATGGCTTCTGCGCTTGCTTCGTTCGTCATTTCAATTATTTAATAAAAACCTTTTTTACTTCTCCATTGCGGTATTGTATAAGATTAAGTCCTCTATAAGGCTTATTGCTTTTTATACCTTCGAGGTTTATGTATGATTCTATAAAGGGTTTTATATGAATACTATTTGTGAGACCAGTTAAATTATGACCTGACATATTAAAGAAACTACTCCAAGGTGTTGTCGATTGGTAAAGTTCAATACTTTCATTTGGCACTACTAATTGTGCATACAAATATGTTTCATTCTTGAATACGTTTTCTTCACAACTAATTGGGGTCACCCACATGCAAGTTATCTTTTCAAGTTGAACATCATCAAAAGCATAACTACCAATTTTTTTAATAGAAGCAGGTAAGACTAATTCTTTCAGATTTCGGAGGCTAAAGGCCCAGCCTCCTATCGTTTCAAGAGTGGAAGGAAGATACAATGTATCAATCGGACAACCATAGAAAGCTTCGATATCCACTGCGATTGTCCCTTCAGGCAAATAAACGTTTGATAAAGAGCAGTTCATAAATGCGTTACTTACCACCTTTCTCAATCTTGCAGGGAATGAAACTTTAGATAATTGATAGCACTCAGCAAAGCAATAACTCGGAATTTCTGTAATGTTATCGGGTAGAACAATGTTTTGTAATGAGTCACAACCACGAAACATTTGTTTGGTTAAACTCTCTATTGATGATGGAAGCTTTACTGTTTTAAGTCGTTTTGAACCACGAAACATTTCTCCTTGAAGAACTTTGACCTTGTCGGGTATTTCAAGATATGTTGCACCACAACGATAGAAACAGGAAGATCCAATCTTTTCAACGGAACCAGGAATATGGAGGGTTTCCAATTTTTCTGTACTCATGAAGGCTGAACTTCCCAACTCTTTTATTGTATTAGGCAGAACTATATCTTCTAAAGAAGAGCAACCATTAAAAGTGTCATCGGGAATACTATTCAATTCCTCTGTCAGAAAACCAACACTTTTTAAATTCCGACAATTCATGAAAACTGTTGTTGACAAATGCTTTAATGACTTTGGAAGTACTATGGAAACAAGATTGTGGCAGTCACGAAATGCAGCAGCACCGATAGAGTCTATCCCTTCATGGAGAGAAATTGAGCCTATATTGGAATAGGAAAATGCACCAAATCCGATAAAACGTATTGATGTGGGAAGCTTAATCTCACCTAATTGATAACATTCTGAAAAAGCATGTGCTCCAATACCTATAACGTGATATTGAGCACCATTAAAACTAACATATTCGGGTATGTTTATGTCTCCTTTGTATGTTGAGTACG
Source organism: bacterium (assembly GCA_004559785.1). GTDB lineage: Bacteria > Bacteroidota > Bacteroidia > Bacteroidales > Bacteroidaceae > Physcousia. The sequence continues at coordinate 31,320 of SFXD01000014.1, forward strand.
TGGGATATGAAATAGACTTTGGAATGATGGCAACTGAAACTTCTTTTAATGTTTGGGATTCTATTTCATATCGAATACCATCAACGTCAAAGGTAACAGCCTTGCAAATTATACATACGAATGCCAAAAGAAGAAAAATAACTCTTTTCATAGTAAGCAGTTTATTTGTCAATATTTTTAGCAATAAGTTTAAACTTGACGGCGTTTTCCAAGTACCAGGCAAAGGCTGTAGCCCATTGCTCTTGGTCGGACACGTCAAATGATTGGAAGATGTTGATGCGCATGGCTTTGGTGGCTTCTCCCCACTCTATGCCTTTGCCAAACTGCGCCTCGAAGTCGGCTTTGTGCGCCTCGAATAGGTGAAAGAGGTCTTTGTTGTCGGGAATATAGATGCCACAACTCATGTGCTTCTTTTGGATGCTGGCTGTGAAGCACAGGTAGTATTCGGAACTGCCGACACTGATGTCGTACCAGTTCTGCGGCTTGGCTTTGCGCGTCTTGAAGTGCTTGGTGAAGTCGGGGCAGGCGTTCATTGTGTCGTTGAATTTCTGCCAAAAGGCGAGTTGGATTTGCTCCGTATTGTTCAAGCCTGCCACGCTCTTCATTTGCTTGCCCCAGTCGTTCGGGCGTTCAATGATGCTGAACTTCGGGGCAATGGCAGAATCGTCAATCTGCCATAGTTCAATTTCCACCAGGAAGAAGCCGAGGTCGGTGTCGGTGTGTTGGTTTAGCCATTCGATAGCTTGGCGGTGTTCATCGCGGGCGCGCTTCACTACCCATACCACCACCTCTGCCCCTTTTCCCGAGGCGTAGGTTATGAGTTTGCCCAAGTGGTCGTGGTCAGTTTCTTCGAGTTGGTTTTCAATGATAACCTTTCGTCCTGTACCTTCTTCTTTGGCATAGAGGTCCACACTAAAGTTGCCTACCGATGACTCCCGTTCTTCGAGCTCCAGTTCAATGCCAATTTCCTCGCCCAACTTGGCAAGGTTGTGCTCATCGGCTAGCCACTTGGTAAAGTCGTTGGCTTCGTGCGGCCAAATAGACCGCAGGTCTGTGATGCGTTTTATCTTTCCGAGTTTCATTGATGTATACTCCATCAAATATTTATGCTTGACATCCATCCAACGGGGAAGATTTAGTTTCTTGCCATAGTATTTGAAATAACTATCGCAGAGACGCTCGCTCCAATGGTCTGCCAAGTTGTTTGTGCGTGAACCCTCAGTCTGCTTGTCCTCATGCGTTGAATATTGGCGGTATTCGATTAAGAGAGAACAAGAGCTAAAAGCTCAATATTTATAATATG
>SFXD01000015.1 GCA_004559785.1 bacterium
TCCACCTTGATATCACCTTTTGTAGAGGTGTTGATGAATTCTACCTTCTGAACCGTCACCTGACATTTGCTCTTAAAGAGGTTGCCATCACCTGGCATCTCTATCTTAAGAGCCTTGATCTTGGAGAATGCATGATGGAACACAAGAGGAACGCGACCTACTTTGCCAGAATTAGCCTTAGCAAAGAGTACGTCGTGAGCGCAAGTCGTACCTGCAATGGTCATGACGTCACCAGAAGCGTCGTTTCCGGCAAATGTGGCATTGTCTGAATAGGGGAAATACGCATAGAAGTCCATAGTACCATTTGGCCAGTACTTCAAATCACCCAAGTCTGCATACTCCCAAGAAGTGCTGTTCCACACTTGCTCTACACCCATATTACCTCTATTGTCCTTTTTATACAGATAGATGCCGTTGTTTTCGGTATAACCTGCGACACCAAAGTTGTCATCTTTCATGTTGTCAGTGGTTACATCTGCACCTACTGCCGCACGTGTCTTTGACGTGTAGGAGTTGAAGGAGATGGCGTTGCTCTTGTCTACGAAGCCTTCCTCGTTGATCTCGTTGGTGCAGCTGTTCAGTGCGAACAGGGCGGCACACAGGTAAAAATACTTTCCTTTCATCTTTGCTTGTATTTAAATTGGTTGTTAATCAAAATTGATCTGTCTCTCTTTTTTTTACATTATTATATTAAATAGTCTCTCTCTCTTTCTTAAAATCCTTTTCCTCTTTTTGCCATTCTCTTTGACTCTTCGCCCCTTCGACTCTTCGACTCTCTTTACATTATTATATCTTGCGTCATGTCGTTCCACGGGTCGGTGTCGGGCTCCATGCCTCCTTGTGAAGGAGGGTCGGGCTCGTCGGGTTCTACTGCGGGCAGTGTTACGTCGAACGTGATGTCTATGTCCAGGTCGAGGTCGCAGTCGATGGTATGCTCCTCAAGCCACTTCTCCAACTGCGGCGTAACGTCGGCTGACACCGTGTAGGTCTCGTCGTTCACCAGCAGGAAGTTGAGGGTGATTTCAAAGCGCGTACCCTCCCTCAGGTTGTCCTCGTTGAAGCTGAAGCTGTTGAACGACTGGGACAGGACCGCCTCGGTACGGGTGCTGTTCTTGAACTGGCGGTTGTTGAGGTTGAAGGCATAGGTCACCTTCTCCCTCTCCGGCAAGCGTGTCACGAGGTTTGCCTCCTCTTGCAGTAGTTGATGCCGTTGACGTTCACCTTGATGTTAATCCTCTTCGTCACGGCTCGCTCCACGACGTCTATCTCCTGCATGACGTAGCTGCCGCTGGATGCATCGGGGCGGTAGTACTCGTAGACTTCCTCCACGGGCTTTACGGTGACGTCCCTGACGGCCGCCGAGGTAAGGTACCCGGGATAGGAGGAGCTTACTAAGCCGGGGGTGTCGGGGGTGATGCTGGCGACGAAATCCTTGAAGGGAAGTTCCGTGCTGAAGCTGATGGTAGGCAGTTCGTACCTGCTGTCGTTGATGATGACCAGGTCGTACGTTCCCGGGGCGAGTCGCAGCCGCGGAGTGCTCCAGTTGGCATCAGGGGGGAACTCTGCCACCAGCCTCTGCGTCGCCGCGTCGTAGGCGAAGATGGTGACTCCGTTCAGGGGGTTGTCGGGGTCGTACGAGGGGTGCGAGGGCGAGAACGCCGTCTGGCTCCAGTCGATGTTGAGCTGGACGTTGGGCTGCAGCGAGGTCTCGTAGTACAGGTGGTCGCGGCTGCACGAGGCATACGCCAGCACCATGGGTATGGCTGCCAGGGCGGCCGCCTTCCCCATTCCCTTTCCGTGTGCTATGGTGTTCCTGTACCTCATATCAAAAAAACTGCCTTTTTACTTGTGCGTCTTAGCCTTGTTCCCGTGAAATGCGTATACCAGCGACACGCCCAGCGACGTGGGCAGTACGCTCCTGAAGGTGTGCGACACCCATGGGTAGTCGTGTACCTTGATGTCCCCGTATGGGGTGCCGGACTTCTGCGTGTACTTGTGGTAGTCGGTATGCAGGTAGCCTGCCGAGACGGAGTATTCCATCTTCCAATGCCTACCTATGTAGTGGCTGTAGCCGAACACGGGCGACACGTGCCACAGTTCTCCCTGCACGCCGTGCCTGGTGAGCTGCATGTCGTACTTGCCCCACCCTGCCGAGAGCCCGGCGAAGAGGGAGGAGTACCGCCCTCCGTCCTTGCCGAAATAGTACCGCGGCGCGAGCGACACGTAGCGCAGCTCGATGGTGCGGTGCTTGCGCACACTGTTCCACCAGGGGTTGACGTACTGAGCCTCCACGGAGAACCTCCTCCCCAGTGGCACCTCCACGGCCACGTTGACGAAGGTGAGCAGGTCGTAGGGCAGGTTGGTCTTGACGAAGAGCACGGGCCTGCGCTCCGCTGCCACGCCCTTCCCCTGCCGTGGCGGCGACTGCGTGGGGACATCGCCCGCCTCCTCCGCGGGCAGGCCTCCCGTCCTGACAGAGTCCGCCGGGGCTTCCGCCTGCCCTTGACGGGACACCTCGTCCACCACTGGCGGGGACACCGCCTGCAGGCTATCTTCCCCTTGGCTGTAACACAGCATCACCTCGGAAAACCTCATCTTGGGATAGTGCGAGACCTTGACCTGCCCCGCCATGTCGTTTGTCGTCTGTTCGTCGATGCTGCAATCCAGCGACGAGGATATATGCCTGAAGGCCTCCGAACGGCCATTCAGGAAGTCCAGCGCCGACATCGCCCTGGCATGCGACAAGACACGGTTGCGACCGATGCTTCCCTCCGGAGATGCGGAAGACGTTACCGTAAGTGCGAATGGCTTGAAGAAAGGCAACCTGCACAGGGAGTCGAGGTCATGTATGAAACGCTCCAGACACGGCGCATTGGCTGGAATCCTGGACACGTCGCCGCTGCCACAAGGATAGTACACCTTGACGCCAAGGGTGTCGTCCGGCATACGTGCCATGGCTACATTCCCACTCATTCCCAGCACCAAGATGACATAAGACAATATCTTGTGAGAAATTTTCCAATCGCTGTTCGTCACTCGTTTCACGGCACAAAAGTACCCATATTCCGTGACATATAATGTTATGTCGCTCCACAGCCTTATATATTTAATTAAATTTAACTTAAAATCACATATCGGGGGGGTATTTTTGATTCGTTAACACTTACGTGCAAGGGAATCCTGGCACAAAAAGCACAAGGTTTATGCAATGATTTACGTGATATACATAAGATTAAGGGGGGGGGTAAGACGAAGTATTTACCACCGTGGTGCCGCATCTAAACGGCAGGACCTCACCTTATGCCACAGTTCCTGAGCCAGACAGTAGGGGCATAGTTATTTTGGCGAGATTACCACCCCCCTTGGAGCATCGCCTCCATGTAGCTGCCATGCCCCTGCCCCGATGCGATTTTGTAATCTTTTATGCAACTTCTGCAGGCAACCAACTACGGGTTGAAAAACAGCCGTCCAGTTCATTCCTCGCCCCGAAGAGGCAGAAGCATCATCCCTTACGGAACGCCCCCGTGCCAGGGAACGAAGCTCCCCCAGCAAACGGTTCCGGCTCCCCCATCCTTGCCATGCCTACGATGCCGTATACCGACACAAGGGAGCACAGTGCCATCACGGCATAGTGAACATTGTTGAGCAAAAAGAGCAGGATGCCGGAACTGACCGTTAGCTGGAACAGTTCCACGGGAGAAGGCAGCAGCCTGGCAAGGACGGCAAGCAGCACGCCCACCACCGTACCTGCCACAAAGCATACTATCGCCCTACGACGATGCCTGCGCATCTCACGAGCCCTGTACTCCATCACCATGTCCACCGCATCCATGCGATGCTGCAGCGACGCGAGGAATCCTTCCTCGTTGCCTATCCCGGGCTTGTAGTTGGATAGCAGTATATCCAGGTCTTTTTCTTCCATCATCTTCCGATCCTCCTTCTTAGTTCCTCGCGCCCACGCTGGAGCTGTTTCCTTACGGCAGCCTCGCTCTGCCCCGTCACCTCTGCCACCTCGCACGTCTTGTACCCCTCCATGTAGTGCATCACGATGCTCGTCCGCTCCGCCTCGCTCAGGGCACCGAGGGCTTCGTGCAGTTCCTGGTAGCGGAAAGCCTCGTCGGCCGTGGCATCGCTCGTTTCCGACAGGCACGAATCGAGCGACGCGGTATGCCGCCTGCCATGCGCCTTAGTGGCGTTGAGGAAGGTGGTGTAGGCTATGCGGCGCAGCCACAGCGAGGCACGGCCGCGCTCGTCGTAGTCACCGAGCGAGACGTAGGCCTTGACCAGGGCGTCCTGGGCAATGTCGTCGGCCTCGTCCTGCCTGCCCAGACACAGAGCCAGCAGGAAGCGGCGCAATGCCTCCTGCTCGCCCTTTACCATCCGGACAAATTGCTCGCGCGTCATAAGCCTGCCTCCGTCAGTCCTGCAGCTTGGCAAGAGCCTTCTTGCACTGGCGTGCCGCAAGCAGCAGTCCTACTCCCAATGCGAACACCGGCGCGAAGCACATCATCCCGACGAAGAACCCATCCCTCAGCATGTCGATTACGATAGAATGTATGCCGAATGCCAACATGGATACCATGCCTACGAAGCCCGTCAGGCAGAGAGTCCATCCGAACAAGGTCTCGATGTGTATGCGACCAATGAGGCGTTCGCGCAACGGCCTTTCCTTGGGGGCTATCGACTGCATGAACTGCTCCACGTCGATGGTGGGGTTCTTCTCGATGGCGGACAATATTATCTTGGTACGGCTGTCTGACTCATACTTCCTATAGAGGTAGTATGCAAGGATGAAGATTGTAGGAATCAATACGAATATCCCAAATGCTACGGAATTGTCACTCATAATTCGTTTGTTGTCTTTTAATTGTTAAACCCTTATTTGTTATTAAACGCTTTCCGAACCGATTCTCGTATATATAACAACCAAAAGCCGTGGTTTGTGACAGCAGGGCACATTTTTTTTGCTATGAGAGACCCCCTCTGTCCCCCTGTTTAGGGGGAAGAGCTATGGGCGGTGAGAGGTGAGAGGTGAGAGGTGAGCAATGGGCGGTGAGCTATGAGCAGTGAGCGAACGAAAAAAGCGACGGAGAGAGATAATCTCATCCGTCGCCGTTGAGCGGAAGACGGGGCTCAAACCCGCGACCCCCAGCTTGGAAGGCTAGTGCTCTATCGACTGAGCTACTTCCGCATTGCTTTTGCGAGTGCAAAGGTATGCCTTTTCCGCCAAAACACCAAACGTTATGGACTTTTTCTGCGCAAAAAGTGGATATTTCAAGGAATAAGGGGACAAAAAAGACGATTTCGGGTAGCAACGAAGCCTTTTTTCCGTAACTTTACCAGTGTAAAAAAACCAAAAGAATGAGGCTATGAGACGTATGATGAAATTACGGATAAGGGGCGAGCGCATCATCAGCACGAGCCACAAGTGCTTCTCGGAAACCAGCCTCGACAAGGTGACGGACGTCTCGGTTCGAGGAATAGGTCACCTGCCCCCTACCCCTCCCCTTGCCTCCGAGGTACATTGAGGTAAAAGGCAAGCTTGTACAGCTGGAAAATCCATACCCTGGGGTTGTTGCCCGACAGCGTACGGCGCATCAGAGGCAGCCACGGGCGCAAGAGCGAGGCAAGCGGGCGTGCAAGCCCACAGCCGCGAAGCCTGCCGCATACGGAGAGCAGCGTAGAGTAGCCCTCCAGCAAATGGCGGAACTCGTAGAGGCTGGACATCGCCTCCTCCGTCTTGCACAGGAAACGGGCGTTCGGCTCGAATTCGGAGAAGACCACCGGGTTGTCTATGTGCCGGATGCTGAAGCCCTGGTCGTGCAAGCGTTTGCCAAACAGCACGTCCTCATATCCATAACGCCGGAGCGACTCGTCGAATGGGCAGGCAAGCATCACCTCGCGCCGAGCCATGAAGTTGGGCGTACAGAAATGCAGGTACTCGTCCACTGGCTTGGAGTGCCTGTCCTTCCTTGCAGCCACCGCCATCTCATACCTATACCGCAGGTTGCCACCCTGATGGCTTGCGTCGCAGACGGGGCGATAGCCTCCGCTCACTACATCGGCTTCACCTGCCTCAAAGTAGCGGGCAAGGAAACGTCCGTCGGGCAGGGCGTGCCTACAATCGAGGAAAAGCAGAAGGGGATATGCTGCCTCCCGGGCAAGGCGGTTGCGAGCCGCCGACCTGCCCGTGTTGGACGGCAGACGAAGGTAGCGGCAATGCTCCATGCCGTCGATGGCAAGGTTTGCCTCCACCACATCCATGTCGTCGCTCCCATCGTCGAGCACCACCACCTCGAACGCAAGCCCCGGCATGGACTTTGCCTGACGGACAAGAGCCGACACCAACGGCACACAGACATGGTTGAAACAAGGAATCAATATGGACAATTCCTTCATCCTCTGCATGGGGGGAAGACGCTACCTGAGCCTGTTTGTATAGGTAAGGAGATAGAGCACTCCGAGCATCATGACGCCTACGGCGCCTGCCTGCCCCGTGGCATCGCTGGCAAGGCCCATGAGCAAGGGGAAGACGGCACCGCCAAAGAGTCCCATTATCATCAGGCCGCTCACCTCATTCTGCTTGCCCGGCACCGACTGCACGGCATGGGCGAAGCAAATGGGGAAGATGTTGGAGTTGCCATAGCCAGCCAACGCTATCGCCGCGTACAGCATCCAGCTCTCCTTGGCAAAGCACATGCCCAACATGGCGGTAGCCAGCATCAAGACAGAAATGAGGAAGAATGTCCTGGTCCTGAGGGAATAGAGCAGGAACGAGCCTGTAAGGCATCCCGTGGTGCGGAACACGAAATAGAGCGAGGTGGCAAAGCCCGCGTCGCACAAGTCCAGCCCCAGGCGCTCCATGAGCAGCTTGGGTGCCGTGGTGTTGGTGCCTACGTCTATGCCCACATGGCATACGATGCACAGGAAGCTAAGCAGTACGACGGGGTTGCCGAACAGGCGCATGGTTGAGGCCAGGCTCGTAACGTGCTCCTCAGTCGGCTGCTCCTTGATACGCACGCTCCACAACAAGACCGTGGACAATATACACACCACCAGGTATACCGCAAAGAGCATGCGCCAGCCAAGCCCACTCTGAGGCAAGAGCCACGTGGCTCCCCACGATGCCAGGAATGGTGCCAGGAAGGAGGCTATCGCCTTGACGAACTGCCCGAACGTCAAGGTAGAGGCAAAGTTCACGCTGCCTGCCACCACCATGGTAAGGGGGTTGAGGGAAGTCTGCATTATGGCATTGCCAATTCCCAGCAAGGAAAACGCTGCCAGCATGACGGGGAAAGAGTCGCCAAACATGGGCAGGCACAATGCCAGCAGCGTCACGACAAGGCTGACGAGCACCGTCTTCTTCCTGCCAATCCTATTCATGAGCATGCTCGTCGGGATGCTGAAGAACAGGAACCAGAAGAATACGAGCGAAGGCAAGACATTCGCCACGGAATTGCTAAGCTGCAAATCTTCCTTGACATAATTGCTCGCTATGCCCACGAGGTCGACAAACCCCATGACAAAGAAACATAGCATGACACTCACCAATCCCAAAAGCGATTTCTTCCCTCTCATATCTCCATAGTTTGTTGTTTGTTCATTTCTCAGTACAGCACAAGGCTGTCGGCTCCCACCCTGCTCTGCAACCAGTCGTGCAGCCTGTCTCGCTCTGCCTGCGTAAGGGCAGCCTTCCCCTCCTGTGTGATGATGGCAGCCACGAAGTGCCTGGTGTCGAGCGAGTCCCTGTCCGTCTGCACCACCTTGGCTATAGTCAGATGGCTCACGCCAGGGAACAGGCTCTTCATCTCCCTCGTAACATCCTGCGTAAGCCTCTCGTACCTTGCATAACCCTCCAGCTTTGCGCTGAGCTCTGTCATCTTGGCAGACATCTCCATCATCTTCTTCCTGTCCTCCTCCCTGCTGGAGGTAATCTGCGTAAGCCTGTTGTTGAGCACAATGGCCGTATCGGAGTTCTCTCCCTGTATGATGTTCAGGGAGTACTGCGCAAGGTTGTAGTGAACCATGTTCTTGCTTGCCACGCGCTGGGTGGAGTCCGTTATCTCGCGCCCCACTGCCACCACGTTGAGAGTCATGCTTTCCCCGTCGATGCTGCTGCTGATGACCTGCGTGCCCGACTGCGAGAGTTCCATCTTGACGAAACGGCTGACCTGGTTATCGAAGATGCTCCTATTCACAATCCCCACCGTAAGCAACACGGACGGGGTCATGGTGAGCAGGGCCACCGCCATGACTATGCGCTTGGACTTGCGAGCCCTGTCGGGATTCTGGAAAGTGCGGTGGCGGAAGTGCATCAGTCGCACCCCTACGAAAGTGGCAAGGCTGATGAAGACCGTATTGATGAAGAACAGGTAGAATGCACCGAGGAAATACAGGAAATGCCCCGTGGCGAGCCCGTAGCCGGCCGTACAAAGAGGAGGCATGAGAGCCGTGGCGATTGCCACGCCCGGGATGACGTTGCCCTTACCCTTAGTGCATAGGGCAAGTATGCCCGCCGCACCTCCGAAGGTTGCTATCAGTACGTCGTAGATGGTAGGCGAAGTACGGGCAAGCAACTCCGACTGAGCCTCTCCGAGCGGGGTGATGAGGAAATACACCATGGCCGTGAGCACGCTGATGAGGGTGGCTACGCCGAAGTTCTTGGCTGCCCTCTTCAGCAACGGCAGGTCGTCGATTGCCATGGCAAATCCCATGCCTATTATGGGACCCATCAACGGGGATATGAGCATGGCACCTATGATGACTGCCGTGGAATTCACGTTCAGGCCCAGAGAGGCTATGAATATGGCAAATATCAACACCCACAGGTTAGCCCCCTTGAAGGAGACGCCACCAGTAATCTGCTCTACTATTTCAGCCTCATCCTCCATGTCTTGCCTGATGACGAAATGAGACTTGATTTCTTCCCACAATCCCTTACTTTCCATCCTTGTCCGGACTTGTTTTTCCTTTGATATTCAGTTAAACGGTGCAAAGATAATGTTATTTTTCCGCATAGCGGCCGAACATTGTCTTAAAAATATATAAAATCATTCAGATGACTTAGGAACCTTCCGTCAGGGCTTCTTCCCAAGGCACGCAAGCATCAGCCGCGCGGCATTGCCGGGTGCTCCGGCATTGCCGAGACGCTCGGCCACCAACGAGTAGCCATCCAGCTGTACCTGCCTCTGTGTCCCTCCAGGCAATATGGTCCCAAGATGGCTACGCACATTGCGCACCGTCATCTGATGCGCCACGAGTTCCGGCACGACCTCCTTGCCAGCCACGAGGTTGACGAGCGATATGTAAGGTATCTTCAGCACCACCCTACGTGCCAGCGATGCCAGCACGCCGGCCTTCATGTAGTAGCACACCACCTGAGGCACACGGAACAGGGCCGTCTCAAGCGTTGCCGTACCACTGGTGACAAGGGCCGCCTCGCTGACGGACAGGAGCTGGAAGGTCTTGCCTCTCAGCATGGCAATGGCCTTTCCCTTGGTGCAACGCATGTAGAAGTCGTCGTCTATGCCCGGGGCTGCCGCCAGCACCAACTGGTGGGTTCCTGCATACGGCTCCGCAGCCTCCATCATTCGCAGCAGGTTGTCGCTTATCTCCTGACGGCGGCTGCCTGCCAGGATGGCGATGATGGGTCGTCCGTCAAGCCCATTCTCACTGCGGAACGATTCGGGGCAGACAGGCGTGGCATTCTGGAAGGCACGCACCTCGTCGAGGGTGGGATTGCCCACATAATGGATGGGATAGCCATGCCTGCCCTCGTAGAACTCCTTCTCAAAGGGCAATATGCTGAACATCTCGTCGACATATCTCCTGATATCCCTTATGCGGTACTCCTTCCATGCCCAAATCTTGGGAGATATATAGTAGTGGACGGGGATATGGGTGTTGTCCTTTACGAAGCGGGCTATCTTGAGGTTGAAGCCCGGATAGTCGACCAAAACCACCACGTCGGGCCTCCATTGCAGGATGTCCTGCCTGCACCTTGCCATACCCCTAAGGATGGTGCGGGCATGCAGCACGACGGGTATGATGCCCATGTACGCCAGGTCCTTGTAGTGCATGAGCAATTCTCCGCCCTGGGCGCACATCATGTCGCCCCCTATGCACCTGAACGACGCCTCCCTGTCGTACCTTTTAAGCGAAGCCATCAGGTGGCTCGCATGCAAGTCGCCACTTGCCTCCCCTGCTATCAGATAATATTTCATTTCTGTAAAGATTTCAGACCTTCAATGTCTCCATACGATGTCATGTCCAACGTGAGCGGAGTGACGGAAGCCATACCATGATCCAAAGCCCAATAGTCCGTATCGCTGGCATCGGGCTCAAGGTTGGTAAAGAAGCCCGTCAGGCGGTACGTCCCAGGCTCGGCATCCTCCACCCACTCCGACTGCCATATACCCCTTGCCATCCGGCATACGCTGACGCCAGAGAGGGCTGGAACCTGGGGGAAATTCACGTTGAGGCACACATCCTCGCGCAACCCCTCCCGCAGGACATGTCTCGCCACACGCACCACTACATCGCGATAGGGAGAGAAGTCGCACTCCGGATCCCTCGTCCTCAGGCTGTATCCTATGGCAGGCACGCCCTTCATGCAGGCTTCGAGCACTGCTCCCATAGTGCCGCTGTAATGGAGGCTGACGCTGGCGTTGTCACCATGGTTGATGCCCGACACCATAAGGTCCGGCTTGCGGGGAACCACCTTCTCCAGAGCAAGCTTCACGCAGTCGACGGGCGTTCCGCTACACGAATAGACGGAGAGCCCCTTGAGCGTGTCGTCGAGGAGGCTTACCCTGACAGGCACGAGAGGCGTAATGGCACAGGCAGAACCAGACCTGGCAGAGTCCGGGGCAACCACGACAACATCGCCCAACGTGCGCATCATCTCGGTCAGCTCACAAATCCCCTGGGCGTGGACACCATCATCGTTGGTAATAAGTATAAGAGGTCTGTTTGACATGAAAAAATCCATTTTTTGGCTGCAAAAGTAATAAAAAGGTTTAATTCTGCCCAAATTCCAAAAGAAAATATTACCTTCGCACATTAAATACGAAGTATCGGCAACAACTAATCGACAAAGGATGAGCAAAATCATTGCAATAGCAAACCAAAAGGGAGGAGTGGGCAAAACCACCACGAGCATGAACCTTGCCGCCTCGCTGGCAACAATGGAGCAAAAGGTGCTGCTGGTGGACGCAGACCCTCAGGCCAATGCCTCAAGCGGGCTTGGAGTGGATGTCAACAAGATTGAAGCCTCACTCTACAATGCCCTGCTCGGAGAGATGGACACCCACGAGGTGATTTACACGACGGACATTGACGGACTTGACATAATACCTTCGCACATCGACCTCGTAGGTGCAGAAATAGAACTGCTCAACGTAAAGAACCAGGAAAAGGTGATGAAAAACGTACTGGCTTCCGTCAGGGACGAGTACGACTACATACTGATTGACTGCAGCCCAAGCCTGGGGCTGACAACGGTCAACGCTCTTACGGCAGCCGACAGCGTCATCATACCCGTACAATGCGAGTACTTCGCCCTCGAAGGCATCAGCAAACTGCTGAATACCATAAAAATCGTGAAGTCGCGCATGAACCCGCAACTGGAGATAGAAGGCTTCCTGCTCACCATGTACGACAGCCGACTGCGACTTGCCAACCAGATTTACGACGAGGTAAGGAGACACTTCAGGGAACTGGTGTTCGACACCGTCATCCAGCGAAACGTCAAGCTTAGCGAGGCTCCAAGCCACGGAATGCCCGTGATACTGTACGATGCAGAGGCCGCCGGCACCAAGGCGCACCTGCAGCTCGCAAAGGAGATAATCAAGAAAAACACAAAATAACAGACATGGCCATACGTAAGAAATACCCAGGACAGACACAGGCTCTCGGCAGAGGCCTCGATGCCTTGCTGCAAACCGACGAGGTTCGTACTGACGGCTCGTCGAACATCTGCGAGATAAGCATGGAACTGATTAGCCCCAATCCCAACCAGCCAAGGAGGGAGTTCGACGACGATGCCCTGCAGGAACTGGCAAACAGCATCCGGCAGATAGGCATCATACAACCCATAACCCTAAGGGACACAGGCAACGGCACATACACCATAATAGCAGGCGAGAGACGATGGAGAGCCAGCCAGAGGGCGGGACTCACCCACATACCCGCATACATCAAGACCGTAGACGACGAGAACATGATGGAAATGGCTCTCGTGGAAAACATCCAAAGGCAAGACCTGACTGCCCTCGAAGTGGCTCTGGCATACCAGCACCTCATCGAGCAATACGGACTTACACAGGAGCAGCTGAGCGACAAGGTAGGTAAGAACCGCGCAACCGTCACCAACTACCTGCGACTGCTGAAACTGCCCGCCCCCATACAGATGGCCCTGAAGAACCGCGAGATTGACATGGGACACGCCAGGGCCCTGCTCGCACTCGCCGACCCTACGGCACAGCTGAAGGTGTACAACGAGATGAAGGAAGGCAAGATGAGCGTACGCAAGATAGAGGAAATGGTCAAGGAACTGACCGAAGGAGGTTCCGTAAAGACCACCGACGGCAAACGCATAAGGCAGAAAGGTTCCAACCTCAGCGCTGACTACGGGGAACTGAAGTCCGTGCTCAGCAGGATATTCCAAGCCAAGGTGCAACTGACGTGCGCCAACACAGGCAAGGGGAAAATCACCATACCCTTCTCCAACAACGAGGACCTGGAACGCATAATGTCCATCATCGACCAGAGGAAGTCTTGAGACGGCGTTCATACACATACCACAAATCCAAGCCCTGCAAGATATTGGCCATTGCCACATTAATGCTGGGGCTGATGCCTACCCTACGGTGCAAGGCACAGGTTTCCGTGGACATTCCGGCCGACTCCATCCCCATGAGGGACGTCACGGACACACTGACACTGGACCTCGACAGCATCGCCACCGCCGCGGACAGCCTGATACACCGCGCCATAGAGGGCAAGCGCGACCGCTTCGTGCCCGACCCCATACGCTCCATGTGGCTTGCCATGGTATTCCCCGGCGGAGGACAGATATACAACAGGAAATACTGGAAACTGCCCATAGTGTACGGAGGTTTCCTGGGGTGCGCCTATGCCCTGACATGGAACAACCAGATGCTGCACGACTATTCGCAGGCATACCTCGACATCATGGACAGCGACCCCAATACCAAGAGCTACGAGAAGATGCTGCCAATGGGATACGACATAACAGGCAAGGAGGCAAGGTTCCAGGAGATGTTCAAGAACAAGAAGAACTACTTCCGCAAGTATCGCGACATGAGCATCTTCGCCTTCGCCGGAGTATACCTGCTCTCCGTGGTGGACGCATACGTCGACGGGGAACTGTCTACCTTCGACATCTCCGAAGACCTGACCCTGCACGTTGCGCCATCCGTGTTCCGCACGCCACATGCCAACCCTCTATTCAACCAGAATGCCTTTGGATTCCAATGCTCCCTAAACTTCTGAAACATAAACCAAGATGAAATATTTACCACGCAAATACAGGATTACAAGGTTCGTGCTGCTGGCAATCATGCTGGCAGGCAGCATACTCGTACAGGCACAACAGACTTCGGAAGAGGATGCGCTGCAACTGCCCGAGGGAATGCAGCAACAGGAAATAGACAGCCTCATCAAGGACTGGGCTACAAGAAACTTCCTGACCTTCGACGACAACTGCGAGACGACCGGAGAGAACCCCACCTTCGAGCCGGAAGTCCTCGCCAAGAGACTCAGCAGGCTGCCCAACGTCATCGACATGCCATACAACGACGTGGTGCGTAGGTACATCGACCAGTATAGCGGACGACTGCGCCGCACGGTGAGCATCATGCTCGGAGCCAGCAACTTCTATACCCCCATATTCGAGGAGGCCCTCGAAAGCTACCGCCTGCCATTGGAACTGAAATACCTCCCAATCATAGAGAGTGCACTGAACCCTGGTGCGACAAGCAGGGTCGGGGCAGCAGGACTGTGGCAATTCATGATAGGCACCGGCAAGCAATACGGATTAGAGGTAACAAGCCTGATCGACGAACGACGCGACCCCGTAAAGTCAAGCCTTGCCGCCGCCCGCTACCTAAAAGACCTGTACGACATCTTCGGCGACTGGACACTGGTGATAGCCAGTTACAACTGCGGTCCGAACAATGTAAGCAAGGCCATCAAGAGAGCAGGAGGGGTGACCGACTACTGGGCAATCTGCCCTTACCTGCCCGTGGAGACACGTGGGTATGTTCCCGCATTCATAGCCGCCAACTATATCATGAACTATTACTGCGAGCACAACATCTGCCCCGTCAACACCAAACTGCCAGGCGCAACGGACACCATAGTAGTAAGCCGGAACGTGGACATGGCAAAGATAGTAGCCACATGCGGGATTGAAGAGGAAAACCTCAAGGCCCTGAATCCGCAATACAGGACTTCCATCATCCCCGGAGAGGCAAGGCCTTGCTCCATACGCATGCCGTCTGACTGCATCAAGGCTTTCATTGAAGCCGGCGACTCGGTTTACATGAGCCCTGACAGCAACATAAGGGTCGTAGAGACGGCTGATACCGGAACGCCGAAGAGTTCGTCGGCACGCAAGACCGTCACCGTACGCAACGGCGACACACTGGGCAGCATTGCCAAGCGCAACCACACCACCGTGGCAGCCCTGAGACGGCTGAACGGAATAAAGGGCTCGGCAATTCGTGCCGGACAGAAACTAAGGGTGAAGTAGGTACCCATAAGGAGAGAGAGGGAGACTGTGTCGGGAATGGTGCACCACACACCACGAGACAACAAACATAACACATTATCTATATATATACGTGTCTAAGGTATGGAAGAGCTGACAACGAAAGAGCAAGAGGATGAGAGGATGGTGAACGAGGCGTACCAGCATCTGGTAGAGACCTACCTCATGTCGAGACATCGCAAGCACGTTGACATCATAGACAAGGCCTTCAACTTTGCAAAGCAAGCACACAAGGGGGTGAGAAGGCTGTCTGGAGAGCCATATATCATGCACCCCATAGCCGTGGCGCAGATAGCCTGCGAGGAGATAGGGCTTGGCAGCACGAGCATCTGTGCCGCCCTGTTGCACGACGTGGTGGAGGACACGGACTACACCGTAGAGGACATCAGCAATATCTTCGGACCCAAGATAGCACAGATAGTGGACGGACTGACCAAGATTTCGGGCGGAATCTTCGGCGACAAGGCTTCGGCACAGGCAGAGTCGTTCAAGAAACTGCTGCTCACCATGAGCGACGACATCAGGGTAATACTCATCAAGATATCCGACCGGCTGCACAACATGCGAACCCTTGGCAGCCAATTGCCAGGCAAGCAATACAAGATAGCGGGAGAGACCCTCTACATCTATGCCCCACTTGCCAACAGGCTCGGACTCAATAAGGTGAAAGAGGAACTCGAAGACCTCAGCTTCAGCTACGAGCACCCAGAGGAATACAAGTCCATAAAGGCAAAGCTCGCCGGGATGCAGGAACACCTGAGCAGCGTCTTCGAACAATTTACCGCACCCATTCGCGAGCGACTGGACGAGACAGGGCTGAAATACGAAATCAAGGCCCGCATCAAGGCTCCGTACAGCATCTGGTGCAAGATGCAGAACAAACATGTCACTTTCGAGGAAATATACGACATACTTGCCGTTCGCATCATATTCGACGAGCAAGGGGTTGCCGACGAGATTGCCGAGTGCTTCCAGATATATGCCATAGCCAGCAGCATCTACAAGCCACATCCCGAAAGGTTGCGAGATTGGCTGTCTAACCCTAAGGCTAACGGATACCAGGCCCTGCACACTACGCTCATGAGCAAGACGGGCAGATGGATTGAGGTGCAGATACGCAGCAGGCGCATGGACGACATGGCAGAACAGGGATTCGCAGCCCACTGGAAATACAAGGAGGGAGGAAAGACAAGCGAAGACAGCGAAAACGAACTGGACAAGTGGCTGCACACAATCAAGGAAATACTCGACGACCCTCAGCCAAATGCCATAGACTTCCTCGATGCCATAAAGCTCAACCTCTATGCCAGCGAGATATTCGTCGTAACACCAAAGGGCGAATTCAAGACGATGCCTGCCGGCAGCACCGTACTCGACTTTGCCTTCAGCGTCCACACCTTCCTCGGCACGCATTGCATAGGCGCCAAAGTGAACCACGTCCTGGTACCCATCAGCCATGTACTAAAGAGCGGCGACCAGGTGGAGATACTTACCTCAAAGAGCCAGAAGGTGACCAAGGAGTGGATAGGATTCACCACCACTGCCAAGGCAAAGGGCAAGATACAGGCTATCCTGCGCAGGGAGGACAGAGAGAAGCAAAAGGCAGGAGAAGAGATTCTCAACAACTACCTGAAGCACATCGAGGCAGAGCCAAACAGCGTCAACCTCGACAGGCTGTGCCATCTGCATGGGCTAAACACAAGGGAGGAACTGCTCACCGCCATAGGAGAAAGACGCATAAGCCTCGGAGCGGCAGATTCAGATGCCCTCAAGGGCAAGGCTGAAGGCAAGGCAGGATGGAGCAAATACATTCCGTTCCTAAAGAAAAAAAAGGACGAGGAAAACAATGGCGACAACGACAACACGCCTCTCCACATAGACCGTAAGAAGACACTGATACTGAGCGAGGAGACCATCGGCAAATATGCCATCTGCGACTGCTGTCACCCCATACCAGGCGACGATGTGCTGGCACATTTCGACGGGAACACACTCATCACCATCCACAAGAGGCAATGCCCCATAGCCTCAAAACTCAAGGCAAGCGACGGCAACCACATTCTGGCAGCAGAATGGGACACGCACAAGCAGTTGTCCTTCCCTGCCAACCTGCATCTATCCGGCATCGACCGCGTAGGTGTGCTGCACCGCATCACGGCCGTACTATCGCAGCAACTGAACGTCAACATGACAAGGCTCAACGTGGAGACACATGACGGCATCTTCCAGGCGGAAATACAACTTGGAGTACACGACATAGAGGACGTGCAGGCCATCTGCCGCGACCTGAAGAAAATAAAGGAAATAGAGGAGGTAAGGAGGTTCTAAAGGAAGGCTCCTATAGATTTTTCAGTTCTTCGTTCAGGGCAAGCAGCTCGTTACGTACATCCTGCAATAGCTGAAGCATCTCGGTATTGTCGTACGCCGCAGCCTTGTTCTTGGACAGCACCTCCCGGGCAGCGGAAATCTTCATACCCCTAACCTTCAGCAGATTGTACACGGTACGCACTTCCTGAATGTCTTCCTGGGTGTATTGACGCACATTGCGACCAGACTTGCGAGGACGTATGTTGGGAAATTCCTTCTCCCAATATCTCAACAACGACTCTGCCACGCCAAACTGCTCGGCAACTTCACCAATGGAGTAGTATTTCTTCAGCTCTTTGTGTGTGTTCAATACCATAATAGTTACTTATAAGCCCTTTTGTAAACAAATTCTTTGCAAAAGTACGCAAAACAAATTATCTTTGCAACAATTTTCGTGTATATTAACATGAACTATTAACATATATATATTTATATATCAATATGACAGCAAATGAGATTAGGGACTCGTTCCTGAAATATTTCGAGTCCAAGGGTCACCAGATAGTTCCATCTGCACCAATGGTGGTGAAGGACGACCCTACACTGATGTTCACCAATGCCGGCATGAACCAGTGGAAAGACATAATCCTCGGCACGCGCAACCCCGAGCCACGGCGCAGGGCTGACAGCCAGAAGTGCTTGCGAGTCAGCGGCAAGCACAACGACCTGGAAGAGGTAGGACACGACACCTACCATCATACCATGTTCGAGATGCTGGGCAACTGGTCGTTCGGGGACTATTTCAAGGAAGGTGCCATAGACATGGCATGGGAATACCTCGTAGACGTGCTGAAGCTGAACCCCGAAGACCTATACGTAACCGTGTTCGAAGGCTCACCCGAAGAGGGGCTCGCACGCGATGACGAGGCCGCGTCATACTGGCTGAAGCATGTGCCTGCCGACCATATCATCAATGGCAACAAGCACGACAATTTCTGGGAAATGGGAGACACGGGACCATGCGGACCATGCTCCGAAATACACCTCGATAGCCGTACGCCCGAAGAAAAGGCACAGATACCAGGACGCGACATGGTAAACAAGGACGACCCACAGGTCATCGAGATATGGAACATCGTATTCATGCAGTACGAGCGCAAGGCCGACGGACATCTCGAACCGCTCGGCATGAACGTCATAGACACTGGCATGGGATTCGAACGTCTGGTACGTGCCTTGCAGGGCAAGCATTCGAACTACGACACCGATGTCTTCCAGCCCATCATACAGGCTATAGGAGACCTTAGCGGTACACGCTATGGCGACAGCGAGCCCACAGACGTGGCAATGAGGGTTGTTGCCGACCACCTGCGCACCATAGCCTTCTCCATAGCCGACGGACAGCTGCCAGGCAATGCCAAGGCAGGCTATGTCATCCGACGCATACTGAGACGGGCTGTCAGATACGCCTACACCTTCCTCGGACAGAGGCAGGCATTCATGTACCGCCTGCTACCGGTACTAATCCGCGAGATGGGTTCCACCTATCCCGAGCTACAGGCTCAGAAGGAACTCATCGAACGCGTGATGAAGGAAGAGGAAGACAGTTTCCTCCGCACCCTCGAAACAGGAATACGCCTGCTCGATGGAGTCATGCGCGAAACCAAGGATGCTGGGGGCAGCGTCATCGCCGGAGAAAAGGCCTTCACTCTATTCGACACATACGGATTTCCCCTCGACCTTACGCAACTCATCTGTCGCGAGAACGGACTAAGCGTAGACGAAGACGGTTTCCACAAGGAGATGGAGAAGCAGAAGGCAAGGGCACGCAACGCCGCCCAAACCGAGAACGGAGACTGGGTGGAAGTGGCAGGCCCTGACTCAATGGCAACCACACAGTTCGTGGGATGGGACTGTACCCAATGCACATGCAGGATACTAAGGTACAGGCAAGTCACACAGCGCAAGCAGACATACTACCAGTTGGTGCTGGACACCACCCCCTTCTATGCAGAAAAGGGCGGACAGGTTGGCGACCGTGGCACCATCACCTGCGGAGAAGAGAACATCGAGGTAGTGGACACCAGGAACGAGAACGGACTCCCAGTACACATCACCAAGGCTCTCCCACACGACCCCACCGCGCCATGCACGGCATCGGTTGACACAGACAGCAGACGGGCAAGCGAGGCAAACCACACATGCACGCACCTACTGGATGCAGCCCTGCGACAGGTTCTCGGCGACCACGTGGAGCAGAAAGGCTCGCTCGTAACCCCCGACTATCTACGCTTCGACTTCTCGCATTTCCAGAAGGTTACCGACGAGCAACTGCGTCAAGTGGAACGCATCGTCAATGCTAAGATACGTCAGGACATACCATTGCAGGAATACAGGGAAATGCCTATCGACGAGGCAAGAAAGCTTGGAGCCATCGCCCTCTTCGGCGAAAAGTACGGAGACAAGGTTAGAGTCGTGCAGTTTGGCGACAGCATAGAACTGTGCGGAGGCTGCCACGCTGCAAGCACGGGCAGGATAGGCATGGTGAAGATACTGGCCGAAAGCAGCGTAGCGGCAGGCGTGCGCCGCATCGAGGCCATCACCGGAGCAAAGGTAGAGGAGATGATGTACGGGCTGATAGACATGGGCAAGGAACTGCGCGAGATATTCAACAACGCTCCCGACCTGAAGGCTGCCGTCAGCAAGACCCTGACAGAAAACGCCTCTCTCCGTGGACAAATCGAAAAGGTAATGCGCGACAAGGCTGCCGACATCAAGCAAACCATGATTGAAAGACGCAGGGAAAAAGGCGGCATACAGGTCATGTTCTCCGTAGTTCCCCTGCCTGCCGACATCGTGCGCGACATAGCCTTCCAGCTACGGGCCGAGGTACAGGACAGCCTCGTAGTGATAGGCTCGGTATACGAAGGCAAGCCCATGCTTACCGCCGCCGCCGCCGACAGCCTCGTGGAAAGGGGTATAAACGTCGGACAAGCCATACGTCAGGCTGCCAAGCTCATACAGGGTGGCGGAGGCGGGCAACCTCATTTCGCCACTGCCGGAGGCAAGGACGCACAGGCCCTGACATCAGCCGTAGAGCAACTCATACAGTTGCTAACGGAATAGTATAGAGATATAGAGACTGATTATAGGGGTGCTCTATAGATTCGTCCACCACGGTCTATAGGGCACCCCTACATATACGCCCCCCTAACCATTTTTCCAATTTACGAGAAACACCTTCTCGGTGGCTCGGGTCAGGGCTGTGTACAGCCAGCGATAGTACTCGGGCGACAGCATGTCCTCCGTAATATAGCCTTGGTCCACGTATACATGCTGCCACTGGCCTCCCTGAGCCCTATGGCATGTCACGGCATAGGCATACTTCAGTTGCAGGGCATTGTAGAGGGCATCCTTGCGAAGTGCCTTCATGCGCTCCCTCTTGCTCGTAATCTCTGGATAGTCGTCCCACACACTCTGGAACAGGTGTTGTTGCTGCTCCTGGGTAAGCGAAGGCGACTCGCTCTGCAGTGTGTCAAGCAGTACCGTGGCACACACTTCCCGACCGTCGTAGTCAGGGAAGACCAACGTGGCATCGGCAAAGCAGAACCCATATATTTCCCTGACGTTCGAAATGCGCTCCACCCTGGCAATGTCCCCGTTGGCAATGAAGTCCTCTACAGGATGGCTTGCGCCCTTTCCCCCCTCGCCTTCGTGCCCGACATTGAGCCAGAAATAGTTGTTACGTGCCACCATTACCATGTCACCCCGGCAGACAGGCTCCTCGTAGCAGAAAATCCTCGATCTGACACCTCCGTTGAAAGCCACGGCCCTCTTGTTGCTGCGCGTTACTACTATCGTGCCATCCCTACCACAATTGCGATAACTATCCTCCATACAGTCTATCAGTTCGTCGCCAGGAACAGTCACGACATCCGAAAAGCCTGAAAGACGCAATTTGGGAAAGGAAAACACCTCCCCTGAACGCAACATGGTGCGAATCAGGGTGGCATTGCAGAGTATGCCGGACTCCATCGACTGACGAACCACCTGAGTCATGCTCACCTCGGTGACATTCATGCCATATCCCTCAAGCACGTCACGACTGAGTGCAGGGCTCTCTTCCTCGCCAACGGGAGGCAACTGTGCGGAGTCTCCCACCAAAAGCAATCTGCATCCATGGCAGGAATAGACAAACTGCAGCAAGTCCTCAAGCAGGCACCCGCTTCCAAAGTTGGCACCCATTGATGGCGCAGCACTAATCATGGAAGCCTCATCCACTATGAACAAGGTATCGGGATGCAAGTTGACGTTCATCTGGAACGTATCCATGTCCGTAATGGCCCGCTGCCTGTATATGCGCTTGTGTATGGTGTATGCCGTACGACCGGCATATAGGGAGAACACCTTCGCCGCACGCCCCGTGGGTGCAAGGAGGCAAGTACGCATGCCCATGTCCTGCAAAGTCCTTACGATAGCTGCCACAAGGGATGTCTTGCCCGTACCGGCATATCCCTTGAGCAAAAACACACCGTCAGGGTCCATGGACATCATGAAATCCAACCACCTTCCGATTGCCAAATTCTGGTCTTCCGTCGCGTCGTGACCAAGATTGAGCCTGATTAATGCGCCAAAATCTTCACTATTCATATAAGTATCGCAAAAAATACAGTCGATTCTTCGCTTATTTGGATTAATTTTTTTACTTTTGCGATGCGAATATATAAAATAATTATCAAATAACGACATGAAACAGAAAATTAATGTGGTTTTAGCCCTATGTGCAATAGGACTTCTCTATGTATGCGTGCGAAGCATTCAGGACACAACTGAATTTGACGCAGAGGTTGCTGCTCGCGAAGCAGTGGTGAAGGCTCGCCTCATGGAAATACGCGATGCCGAGGAAGCCTACAAGGCACAGCACGACGGCGTGTATTGCGACAACTGGGAGGTACTGGTCAGTTTCATCAAGAATGGCAAACTGCCAATCGTCATGAAGCAAGGTGTGCTAAGCGACGAGCAGATGGACAAGGGCCTGACCGAGACCCTGGCCGCATCCATAGTAAACAGCGGAGACCAGGCTGCCATCATAGAGAACGGACTGCAGAACTTCCGCCGCGATACCCTATGGGTTTCTCTGAAGGACTCCCTCTACAACTACGAAGGCTTCGTAGCCGACTCCATGAGGTACATCCCCTTCTCGCAGGGCGACACATTCGAATTGGTAGCATGCCCCAACACGACTCGTTCGGGTAGCATCATACAGGTCATGGAGTGCAACGCACCCGACAGCAGCTTCCTGAAGGGCATGGGCAAGCAGGGCAAGAGGCTCATCTACAATAGAGCTGAGGAGGCCGACGCAAAGGGTGCATACCCCGGACTCAAGATTGGTGACGCAGGCAACAACTGGAACAACAATGCTGGCAACTGGGAATAACCCTCTTGACTCATACAGACTATCCATCCGCATCAGTACGGATGGATTTTCTTTGTACATACACAGCATCGCCGACGGCAAGTTGCTGAAGTCGGAGCATGTCCCCTTCGGAACAGACAGCGCAACTGGCATCCTGCTGGAAGGCTCGTTGCGCAAGATGGAGATGCTGGGATACAACTTCTCACAGGTAACACTCGCTGCCGACACACCAAGCACATACGTACCCCTTGAGTATTTCAGGAAGGAAGAGATGGCACACATCTACAACCTTACATTCCCCAACATGAAGACTGCCGGCAAGGATGTGCAATATCGCATCATACCATCAATGGAAGTCGTGGAGCTTTTCTCCATTGACACTAGAATCTCGGACATCGTCCAAGGACATTATCCCAACGTACAGACAACGTCGTTCCGTGGAGAAATGCTGGAACAGGCAGCCAGCCTCTCAAAGAGGCTCAGCACGCCATGCATGCATGCCGTACTTGCGGAAGGGAAAATGCTGCTATGCTCGTTCACAAGAGGCAAGTTGCAGTTCGCCGCAACGTACGACACTACATCCGACGCCGACTGCACATATTTCATTATGGCTGTATGGAAGTCGCTGAACCTCGACTTGTCCAGGGACAGGCTCTACCTAAAGGGCGCATCCGAAGGACTGAGAACCAACCTCAACAGGTTCATAAAGAATGTATCAATATGCGAGTGATAACAGGTAAATACAAGGGACGGCACTTTGAAATACCACGCAATTTCAAGGCAAGGCCCACGACGGACTTTGCCAAGGAAAACCTGTTCAACGTGCTGAAAGGCTATATGGACTTCGATGAGGAAACCACGGCTCTCGACCTCTTCTCCGGAACTGGCAGCATAAGCCTCGAATTGCTCAGTCGCGGATGCGGAAGAGTCATCTCCGTGGAGTCCGACCCCTTGCACTACAGTTTCATACGCCGCTTCGTCGACCAACTGCAAGACTTGAACGCCTTCCCCGTCAAGGCAGACGTATTCCGCTTCATAGCCAAGTGTCGCGAACGGTTCGACTTCATCTTTGCCGACCCTCCCTATGCCTTGCCAAACCTGACATCCATACCCGACCTTGTAATTGAGAGGCAATTGCTCCGTGACGATGGTCTCTTCGTATTGGAACATGGCAAGACCCAAGACTTCTCACAGCATCCACGTTTCCTGGAACACAGGGCATACGGCAGCGTGAATTTCTCGTTCTTCAGGTAAGGGTGCGCCTATTGCCTCTACGCCACTACACAGCCGTAGCGGCAATGGAGCCTTCAAAGCTCACTCCAAAAAGAAGATATACTTTCTTTGCCATAGTAGTATATCTTCTATTGCCGATGAAGTATATCTTCTATTGCCGGTGAAGTATATCTTCTATTGCCGGTGAAGTATATCTTCATCTCCATGTTTAGGTTACATGGTTGTCAGATCCAATGTTGAACAGCCCTTACATAAAACCACTCTTGCCCCAGCGGAATATAAACGTCGTCCTTTACTGTTTATATAAGGCATCTGTCATTAGCGTCAGAATCTGCCGCCCCATCCGCCACGACCTCCTCCAGGTCCTCCAGGTCCCTCGCCCCTACCAGGACCGAAACCTTCAGAACGAGCCTGTCGTCCTCCCATAAGGTTCAGACGGTATATGAAGTGAACCATCACGTACGAGTGTATCGCCCGTGTCCACGTATCGCTACGCATGGTGGCACTTATTGAACGGCTGATGCTGCTCCTCTGCCTGAGGATGTCGTACCACTGCACGCTTATCGTAGCCGCCCTGCCCTTCAGGAAACTCTGGCTCAACTGTGCATCCCATATCAGTTCGTTCGTGTTCATGCTCTCGTCCTGGTATCCACGGCGACACTGCTGGCTGATGTTGCTGCTTAGCGACGTGCCCCAAGGCATGTTAACAATGACGTTGCCCCCGTACTCGTAACGCCACGTGTCGATGTTGGCATTCTCCTGCATGGCATTGCGTGCGTGCTGGTAGTTGAAACCTGCATTCACACCCACCTCTACGATGTCGTTGCGGTAGTTGAGCCTCATGTGGTCGTCGATATTGGTAGCCCTGGTAGTAGCCTTGTCCAGATGTGTCCCTTCAAAGAGACGGCGCAGGACAGACTGGTTGAGCGAACCGTCGGCATTGGTTATGCCTTCAAGCGATAGTCCACCGACATTGCTGCTAAGATAACCCACGTTGTGCGAATAGCGGATATTGGCGAAGTTGTGTATGTTGAAAGCCTTCTTCTCTCCCATCGCCGTATTGAACATGAGTGTCGAACCCGTGCTCCAGTTGCCGTTTATGTTCATGGGGCGCGTGTATCTGCCACCCGTCTCGGCATTGTATATCGTAGCCGTAGATATGCTGTTCTTTGTCTGGTCAAAGTAGGCGTTCACCATCCATCCCATCTGCCTTTCGGTATTGTTGCCGTTGTAGAAAACGTTGAAGTTGTTGTTCCAGCTGCTCCTGAGTCCGGAATTACCCGTGCTGATGTTGAGAGGGTCGCTGGTGTTGGTCACCTCCAGGAGGTCCGTCATGCTCGGCTGCGACATACGTCCGTTGAACCTTACACGCAACTGGCTTGCATTGCTTATCTTCCAGCGATAGTCTATTCGCGGCGACCAGTTGAAGGTATGTCTCACCACCATTGTGTCGAGGCGATTCCTTAGGTAATCCATGTGGGTTGTCTGTGGCTGGAGGCTGACTCCCACGTTGAGGCGGTTGTCTCCCACTTTGTACCTCAGCATCACCCCAGCGTCATGGTTGTATTCGCGGTAGGTGGCGTATTGGCTATTCTCGGCATTGCGGATATAGTTCAGTGTATCAAGCCCTGGCAGATAGCCCAGCACGAGTTGTTCCTCCGTATAGTAGCCTTGATACTTGGTGAGCAGGCTGTCTATGCTGTACATGCTGCGGTCGTTGTCGCTGTAACGGTACTGGAACTGGTAGCTGAACTGCAGGTTGAGCGCACCTAATATCGGTTCGGTATAACTGAGGCGAGTACTGACATTGTGGCTCTCTGAGGGTGAAAGGATGTATTGGTTGGTAAAATTGTCGCGTTGGTTTACCTGCTGTGCCTGGTAATAGTTTATCTTGCTGCGGCTAAACGACTTGCTGTCACTGTCGCTATACCCACCAGCCACGTTGAAAGTGATATTGCGCCCCGGCTTGGCTATCCTCCTGTTCAGCATCAGACGCCCGTCTATGCTCTTGCTTGTACTCTCGCTCAGTCCAGCCCTGTTGTTGTCGTTAACGGCTATCTTGTCGCGTATCATGCGGTTCTCCTCAAGGTTATATTCCAGCAGAGGGTCTGTCATGGACTTTCCGTCATATACGGCATACGGATCCTGATTGAACGTGACACTGCTGCTCCAACTGTCGCTGCTGGATTTTGAATAAGAGAAATTGGGACGGAAATTGATTGTCGTCATCGAGTCCGGCTGCCACTCGAGCCGGAAATTGGCGTCCACGTTCCAGCTCCTGCTCGTGGATATGCTGTGGCTGTTGGTATATGTTGACTTCGTTTCGCTGAGGAATGTCTCGCTGTTGCTCTTTGTCTCAGTCTCGCTCTTGCGATGTGCATACCTGGCATTGCCTCCCATTTTCAGATAGCCAGCCATATCCTCCTTCTTGCCGTTCTCCCAAGAGAAGTTGGCACCAGCCATCGTACTTGTAGTGATGCCTCCGCCACCGCCCCAGCCTCCACGGCCTCCTCCAGGGAAGCCGTTGTCGTTGACATTGTTTCGACTGCCAATCAGGGTAAACTGCGAGTTGTCGAGGAATCGGCTGACGTTTGCCTTTCCCGTATACCTGTCCTCGGTACCGTACCCCAGGTCGACATTGATGAGCCATCCCTCCTTCATGCCCTTCTGCACCGAGAGGTCGAGCACGGTCTCCTCCTCCCCGTCGTCAATACCCGTAATGCGCGAATAGTCGCTCTTCTTATCGTATGCCTTTATCTTCTTCACCATCTTGGTAGGCAGGTTCTTCATTGCCATCTTGGTGTCTTTGTCAAAGAATTCCTTGCCCTCCACCATTATCTTGGTGACGGTCTTTCCATTCACCTTTATCGTACCATCCTCGTCCACCTCTGCCCCAGGCAGTTTCTTCACCAGCACCTCCAACGTCGAGCCCTCAGGCAACCTATAGGCATCGGCATTGTATACAAAGGTGTCTTCCTTCATTTCGACTTGCGCCAACTTGGCTATTATCTCCGCTTCGCTCATGAGTCGGGCATCTTCCTGCAACTGCACCTTACCTACGTCCACGGACTTCTCGCCCTTCTTCAGGATAAGGTCTCGGAAAAACGTCCTGTACCCCATATACGACACTCGCAGTATGTAATTGCCTACCTTGACGGCTGGCAGGCTGAACTTACCCTCCATGTCCGACGAGCATCCCGTCACCTGAGTGCTGTCCTTGGGCTGCAACAGCACCACCGTGGCTCCGGACAAAGCCTCGCCTTCTGCTACCGAACCATCCACCACGCATCCACTTACAGTCACCTTCTGAGCCATTGCGGACATCATTGCCAGGCAGAGCACAAGAAGGCTGAACAATCTCTTTTGCATACTTTATATTATTATATATATATCAAGCCAAACATTGCCCATCATACAAGGCAACGTATACACGATTCTATGACTTGCCTATCAATATTTGGTTTAATCATAACGATAAAGATACCCGTTTTTTCGTGATTTTTATGCCCCATGGTTGGGTTTTCAGGAAAAAAAGCATACCTTTGTGGTGAAATTTACAGCATGGCATTACAAATGGACAATCAGGAAGTCATTATTTCCACCGACCTTGCAGACAGCCTCGAAACGGCTATTGCCAGATGCCCGCACGACAAGCTTTTCATACTGACGGACAGCATCACGAGGGAACTCTGCCTGCCCCTTGTCGCGGGCTTGCCTTGCATGGAAGGAGTACGCAACATCACCATAGGAGCCACAGACGAGAACAAGAACATAGCATCGCTGTCACATGTGTGGGAGGAACTGCAACGTGGCGGCGCGACACGCCATAGCCTGATGGTGAACCTCGGAGGAGGCATGGTGACAGACCTCGGAGGATTTGCGGCCAGCACATTCAAGAGGGGATTCTGCTACATCAACGTACCCACCACGCTGCTCAGCATGGTAGATGCCTCGGTAGGAGGAAAGACGGGCATCAATTTCGGAGGACTGAAGAACGAGATAGGCGTATTCAGTTGCCCTTCGTTTGTAATACTCGACACAGCATTCCTGAACACCCTCGACGACAGGAACATTCGCTCGGGATATGCGGAGATGCTCAAGCACGGCATCATAAGCGACACGTCACACTGGGCAGACCTTCTCAACTTCGACCTCAACGGCATCGACCTCAAACGACTCGGCGACATGGTTGCCACCAGCGTGGCTGTCAAGGAGAGGATAGTCAGCCAAGACCCAACCGAGAAGGGTATACGCAAGGCCCTGAACCTGGGGCATACGGCAGGGCACGCCATAGAAAGCCTGGCTCTGGAAGAGAAGCGCACAGTCCTGCACGGGTATGCCGTCGCATGGGGACTGATATGCGAACTCTATCTCAGTGCGGTAAGGGCAGGCTTCCCACAAGACAAACTGAGGCAGACGGTACGTTTTATACGCGAAAACTACGGGATCTTCCCCATCACCTGCAAGGAGTACGACAGGCTGTTTGAGTTCATGACCCACGACAAGAAGAACACGGCAGGCATCGTCAACTTCACCCTCATGGCAGACATCGGAGAGATACTGATAGACAAGACCGCTTCCAAGGAGGAGATATTCGACATGCTCGACTTCTTCCGTGAGGGCTAAGCAACAAGCCGTGCAACAAAATGTACCTTACAAATAAACTAACAAAATAAACATACAGACATGAGAAAGAGATTGTTTGCTGCCATGAGCCTGCTACTGTTGGCTCTGGGAGTTATGGCAGAAGGCCGTGCCAAGTACGTATTCTACTTCATCGGCGACGGCATGGGAGTCAACCAAGTAAATGCCGCTGAGACATACCTCGGCGCAGTACAGGGTCGCATAGGCATCGAGCCCCTGTGTTTCCCCTCCTTCCCCTATTCCGCGATGGTCAACACGCAGAGTGCCACCAATGGAGTGACCGACTCGTCTGCCGGAGGCACTGCCCTGGCTTGCGGAAAGAAGACAAAGAACGGAGTGGAAGGCATGCTCAAGGACCAAGCCACTCCCATCACGAGCATCGCACAATGGGCACACAACGGCGGTGCCGCAGTAGGTGTCACCACCAGCGTCAGCATAGACCATGCCACGCCAGCGGCATTCTACTCACATGTTCCCGACCGCAACATGTACTATGAGATAGGCACCCAGCTGCCTGCTTCCGGCTTCGACTTCTTCGGTGGCTCCGACTTCCTAAAGCCAGACAACCCCAAAGGCGGAGACGACCTGTACAAGCAAGCACAGGATGCCGGCTATACAATAGCACGCGGCTACAAGGATTACCAGAAGAAATGCAAGAAGGCAGACAGGATGGTGCTCTTCCAGTCTGAGGCTGCAAGCAAGAACAACCGCAGCAGCATACCATACGCCATCGACCGTGGGAAGGACGACCTTACCCTTGCCGACATCACACGCGCAGCCATCCACTTCCTTACGAAGAAACAGGACTCCAAGGACGGTTTCTTCCTCATGGTGGAGGGTGGCAAGATAGACTGGGCTTGCCATGCCAACGACCTGGCCTTCATTCCCGAGGTAATAGACATGGACGATGCCGTCAGGGTTGCTTACGAGTTCTACCAGCAGCATCCCGACGAGACGCTCATCGTAGTGACTGCCGACCACGAGACTGGAGGACTGGGACTGGGTCGCGGCCCGTACGAACTGAACCTTGGCAACGTACGCCACCAGAAGATGTCCATAGAGAAACTGGGGCAGGAATTGCACAAGCTCCACGAGAAGCACGGGGACAAGTACAACTGGGACCTCGTCAAGACTTTCCTCACGGAGAACATGGGATTCTGGAAGGACGTCAAGGTTACGGACGACCAGACAAAACGACTGGAGCGTAGCTTCAACAACATCATGGAAGGCAAGGGCAAGGACACAAAGACGCTCTACCAAAAGGACGACGAACTGGCAGGTACGGTAAAGCGCGTCATGAGCGAAAGCAGCCTCGTCGGCTGGGTAAGCGGTGGGCACAGCAACGGATATGTGCCAGTATTCGCCATAGGAGCCGGAGCCGAGGAATTCCATGGCAGGATGGACAATACACAGATAGCTCCCCTGATGGCAAAGGCCGCAGGATGGAAATCCGAATGAAACATACATACCACACAAATTAACCGCAAGCCCTTTCCTATATGGGCGAGGGCTTGCCTTAAACCATAAAACACATGAAACGAACATTAAACACTCTCACATTCATTCTCTTTTCCCTAATCGCCTTGGCTGAGGGAGGCAAGAGCCAGATTCCACTTGCCGACCCATACATTCTGATTGACGACGGCAAGTACTATGCCTACGGCACGCACGATGCCAACGGCATACGATGCTACACATCCGACGACCTGCGCTCGTGGGTGGATGCAGGACTTGCACTCAACAAGGAAAACACTACCGAAAAGAAATGGTTCTGGGCACCGGAGGTCTATCGTATTGCCGACAACGAATACATCATGTACTTCTCTGCCAACGAACACCTCTTTGCCGCCAAGGCGACGTCACCCAAGGGACCATTCAAGCAGGTCGGCACTTACCAGATGAACAATCTGCTGGGAAGCGAGAAGTGCATCGACTCGCACGTTTTCTTCGACGACGATGGCAAGGCATACATCTTCTTCGTCCGTTTCACCGACGGCAACTGCATCTGGCAGGCAGAACTCGAAAGCGACTACATCACGCCAAAGGAAGGTACGCTGCGCAAGTGCTTTGCCGTGTCGCAGGACTGGGAGAACAAGCTTGGACGGGTCAACGAAGGGCCCAATGTCATAAAGATTGGCAAGAGGTACTTCCTGACATACTCTGGCAACGACTATCGCAGCCAGGACTATGCCGTAGGATATGCCACTACCACGAACATTGCTACTGGCACCTGGACCAAATATTCCGCCAACCCCATACTGCGCCGATGGGACGACCTCGTAGGTACAGGCCACCACTCGCTCTTCTACGACAAGGAGGGCATCCTGCGAATAGTGTTCCATGCCCACTACTCTACGGAAGAGGTTGGCCCACGCCTCATGTACATAGGCACCATGCAGACTAATGCCAGCAGGATATACATGAGCAACGAGCCCGTCATACGTCCCACGCTGGCAGCCAAGCCCTACAACCCTGAGCTGGTGACGAAGCAATGGGGGTTCGAGAATGGTGGAATCACCGCAGTCGACCTCAACAACGATGGTTATCTCGACCTCGTGGCAGGAGGCTCTGGCAACGACGTGACGAATGACGCCGCAGATGATGCCACCAGCAGACGCAATACATTCGCATACCTATATCTGCCGACCACACACAGATGGAGCAAGGCAAGTGCCACTACCCCATTCAAGGTGGCAGACTCCCCTTCCATCATCCCCTGCGACATCAACAACGATGGCAACATGGACATCATCGCCTTCGAACGGGTCGGCAACGACACCGCACACGAGGCATACACGGGCAACTACGGCTGCGAGGGTGTCTTTCTCGGGACAGGCAAGGGAACGTTCACCACGCCAGACCTCTCTTTCTGCACTCCAACCGGTGAACCTTTCGATTTTGACACTAAAGGTCCATCCAGTGCCGAAGTCATCGACATAGACAACGACGGCAGGCTCGACATTGTGTGTGCTGGCATGCAGGGTGAAGATTCATACAATGTGATACTGCACAACATGGGTACCGACGACGAAGGCATCCTTAACTTCATCGTAGAGCCTTACGAGACGGAATACCGCCTGCATGATGCCATTATACAGGTGGCAGACATGAACAACGACGGTTATCAGGATTTCGTAATATCCTCCATGGTAGACGGCATCGAAGGACAGGTTAGGTTCACCGACCTATACCTCAACGACACCACCTGTCACGGCAGGTTCGTCCGTCAGGACCTTGGCACCGCCGAAGGTCAGATAAAGCGCAAATCCAACGGAAGCCTCCAACTGGCAGACCTCAACGACGATGGGTGGACCGACATCTACCTCGCAGGGCTTGGAGAAGCCTCATCCGGGGAGTCCACCACGAGACAGCGCATATACCTCAACCAATGCCAAGCCACGCCTTCCTTTACCGCAATTAGCAGCGAGATGACCCTTGACTATTACAACACCGGCTCGTGCGTGTCAAGTTCCACGGGCATCATCGACTGGAATGGCGACGGATTCTACGACATCTTCATTGGCGGATTCCGGGGCAACGTCAAGACAAGTACAGGCCAACTATACATCAACGATGGTACAGGACGAATGAAACGATTCGCCACCATACCGGGATGCACCTCCGCATCGATAGCCTTTCCCGACTGGAATGGCGATGGGCGCAAGGACTTTGTGCTCAATGGGCTATGTACCGATGTCAACTACCTGACCAGCGAGCAGCAGGGAAGGAATGCCATCCTGTGCTACAACCTCGACCCCACCCCTTCGAGACCCGACGCACCCACGGACTGCAACGCCACCGTCAACAAGGACGGCTCGGTAACTCTCTCATGGACACCTGCCCCGTCCGCAAGGAAATGCTTCACGTACGAGGTGTTCATAGCCGACAGCCTTGGCTCCCCCGTCAACAGCACTCCAGCCTTCATAGGCGGTGACAAGGACGGCATACGCAAGGCAAACCAAAAGGGACGCGTAGGTTGCACCAACCAATGGGAATTCCACCCCACCTCACCTGGGCGTTACACCTGGGGAGTACAAACCGTTGATGCCTCATACACAGGCTCCGTCTTCGCAGAAGGACCTTCATTCACCATCAAGGAAGAATCCGGCACGGGCATCATCTCTGTACAATCCAACGAAGAAGCCACATCCATATACAACATCGAGGGCAAGTCCCTCGACACCCCAGTAAAAGGAATCAATATCATAACAAAGGGAGGCAGCACAAGGAAAATCCTGAAGTAAGGTCCCCTCTCTACATCCACCACATCAAACAGCGGGCTTACCGCAAGGCAGCGTTACTCCTGCATTAGGCACTCTATCCTGCCAAGCAAATCCTCTGGCAGCGAAAGCCTATTGTCGGCAGCCCGTACAACGAGGCAAGACTTGAAATGGAGCCACTCCCTACGGTACACCTCCCTCATTCTCGCATTTGAGGAGTCCCCCTCTGTAAAACTGTACGACATGTTGGCAAACCGGTCGCACAACTTGATGAACGGAGCGTATGGGGTCTCCCTTATACCTTTATAATACTTCTCCCCTGCCCTCTCCTCGCGGGTCCTGCCCTTGTCGTTGGTCAGGGCATACACTATCTCTGCCGCCATATAAGCCTGCCTGTCATCCATATATCTGGCAGCCAATTTCCTCACATCATTATATGTCAGGCGGGCATCCTCTATGCTATCGTGGAAGTATGCGCCAAACACCAATGGCAACACATCCTCCCTGTCCACCAGCACCGAATGGCAAAACTCCATTGCCGTGTCTGCCACCATGCAAAGATGGAAGCCATAAGGCAGGTTCTTGCCGTACGTCTGCCCCACGCTCTCGTGCAGCGAACATGCCTCCTCACGAATTGCCGAGACGGTTCCGCTCACTAGCTTCAACAAATCCAAGAAATCACCTCTTTCCATAACGATACCAACTATCTTTACTGTACGACATTCACTGTCAGCCGTCATACTATTTCATTCACAAAGGTAAGCAAAAAAGCGCAAGAAACGGAAACCTCCCTCTACATTTTCTGCTCAAATTGCCATCCCAGACGCAATAATGTATCAAAACATCCAATTTGAATTAAGAAAATAAGGGGTATTTGTCTTGTACTGATATAGGTAGACACATTTTATAACAATTAAATGTGTATCACCAATGAGTAAAAAGTACAAAGATTACAGTGAGGAATTCAAGTCGTCAGTAATTTGTGACTATTATTCCTCAGGCATGAGCAAGTACGCTTG
>SFXD01000086.1 GCA_004559785.1 bacterium
GTTAAATACGTTAAATCTTTGTCCTTCACAGAATTCACCCCAACACTTTTCTACCTTTTATCGCACAAACTATTGATATTAAACAACTTGCAAATTCAGAGGTTGCTCTGGTTTGACCTCGGTTACTATCCCCAATAGTGTGACGAGCATATGGAGGGCTACTTTCGCTGATTGCTCTCGTTTGACCTCGGTTACTATCCCCAATAGTGTGACGAGCATAGGGGAGCATGCTTTTGCTAATTGCTCCGAACTCCTTGATGTCTATTGCTATGCCGAGAAGGTGCCTTCTACAGAGAGCGACGCATTTAATGATTCTTATCCAGAATATGCCAACCTGCATGTGCCTGCTGCTTCCATTGATAGTTATAAGGCAACTGCACCTTGGAGCAGTTTTGGAAAGATTGTAGGTCTTTCTGGAGAGGAACCCGAACAGCCCGAAGTGGAGAAATGCGCTACTCCTGTGGTGACTTATGCTGAAGGAAAGTTGTCCTTCTCCTGCGAGACGGAGGGGGCGGAGTTTGTTACTGATATTACTAGCAATGACTTTAAGAAGCACTACGATGCCGAAATAGAACTCAGCGCTACATACAATATCAAGGTCTTTGCCACCAAGGCAAATTGCGAGAACTCCGACACCGTGAATGTGGCACTTGTTTGGGTGGAGAACGGCGATGTTAACGAGGATACTGGCGTTATCAGCGTCCCGGCTGCTCCAGTGCTTGTTCAGGGCAATGGCGGTGTCCTCAGCGTGAGCGGTGTGGCAAAGGGCACTGACGTGGTGGTTTACACCATCAGTGGCACCGAGGTTGCCCGTTCAACTGCTACCAACGGCACAGCAACCATCAGCACCGGCCTGCAGAGCGGCACCATCGTGGTAGTGAAGTTCGGCAACAAGAGCGTGAAGGTGAGGATTTAAGCCCCGGGGCGCATTCTTTTTGCACAATAGAAACAATCCGCAGACACCCCAGTGATGGCCAGTGTCTGCGGATTGGCGTTTTGTGTGGGATACTTTTCCGTTATCGTCCTCAGTTCGCCTTTGCGTCCTTTGCGATAGGACAGGGGACTGTCCCCTGTCCTTTCGGATAAACATCATCGGGCATTATGCTCTATAAGCCATGTAACGGTGTCCACACCTACTTTAATTTGAGGACATCGCACCAACGGGTAGTGGGATTGGGGCTTCTGAAATCGTGGCGCATGGCATCCGCAAATACCTCAGCCTTGCCGTAACAGTCCTTCCCTGCATACTGCTGCGCCCCAAGTACGAGTGTCTCAGTACCGTACATCCTGTTCATACGATCCATCACCTTGTCTATGCTCTTCAACTTCTCGTACCTCATAGGAGCATCCCCGAACATGTCCTGCTGGACATGGTTGCCAGGGGTTATGCCCATAACGACGACCCCTGCCTTCTTGTACTGATACCCCTTACGGAATATCCTTCCCAGGGCAGACTTGGCAGCCTTGACGATGGTCACGGTTGAACTGGAAGGAGTCAAAAGTCTCTCCTCTGCAAAATTCCAGTACTGCTCAAGGTCTTCCCTGAAAGGGTTCGTATTTACAAAGACACCTACTACAGATGCCACGGAGCCCTGTGCCCTAAGCTTTTCCGCACACCTGCTGGCATAGTTGGCAACATGGGTGCTGAGTGTATCCATGTCGGAGACCATTCCGTTGAAGCTCCTACTGGTGCAGATGCTCTTCTTCCTCGCATACTCCTCGTTGGGAATGCAATCCTCGCCGTTCAGTTCCGCCCACGTCCTATAGATGACGACATTGCCAAAGGTGGACCTTATGAAGTCGCCATGCAGGGCGGAGAAGTCATAGGCCGTCCTTATCCCACACGACGACAATCGGGCGGCATACCTTCTGCCTATGCCCCATACATCCTCGACGGGATATAGTTTCAGGGCCTTTACACGCTTCTCTTCGCTGTCTATCACGCAGCAATGGTTATACCCCGGATACTTCTTGGCAAAATGGCTTGCGACCTTGGCAAGTGTCTTGTTCGGGGCTATTCCTATGCTCACAGGCATGCCTACCCAGCGCCTTATCTTGCCATGCAGTCCCTCACCCCAAGCCTTCAGGTCAATATCCTCCACGTCGTTGAAATACACGAAACACTCGTCGATGGAATAGCGGAAATACGCAGGTGCTTCCTCCTTGATGATGGAGACAATGCGCC
Source organism: bacterium (assembly GCA_004559785.1). GTDB lineage: Bacteria > Bacteroidota > Bacteroidia > Bacteroidales > Bacteroidaceae > Physcousia. The sequence continues at coordinate 2,186 of SFXD01000086.1, forward strand.
CGGTCAGTTCCCCATATAGCTCATAGTTGGAGGAAAAAACCGCTATCTTGGCATCCGGGAACATCTTACCGAGCTGGAAATATGGAGTCCCTGCCTTGATTCCCAGTTGCTTGGCCTCGTTGCTCCTCGCCACCACACACCCATCGTTATTGGACAGCACTACCACGGGCTTCCCCTCCAAGTCAGGACGGAAGACCCTCTCGCACGAGACGTAACAGTTGTCGCAGTCGATGATTCCGTACACAGGCTATACCTTTTCAAAAGTCCTGATTAGATGAACCACCACGCCCCACACCTCGAAATGGCACCCTTCCTCAATCTTGAAGACGGGATAGTCCTTGTTGGCAGGTCGGAGTTCAATATACCCATCCCCCTTGTGGGTAAGGTCGAGGTACTTCATCGTAAACTCTCCATTCCAGTAGGCAACCACTATTGAACCGTCATGAGGCTCAATGGCACGGTCAATGATTACCCTGTCACCATCCAGGATGCCTGCGTCCTTCATCGAGTCTCCCTCCACGTCGCCATAGAAGGACGCTTCGGGATGCCGGATATAGTCCCTGTTGAAATCCAGTGTGTCGTGCCGGTAGTCGTCTGCCGGCGAGGGAAATCCTGCAACCACGGCAGCATGTTCCAGTTCAAGCTGCGAGTCGAATGCACCCTTTATTATCCTAATGTTACTCATATATTTATATTCTACTGCCACCCACGTTTCGCCCGTACGGTATCGCCCATGCCACAAGGTTTTGCACAAACATGGTTCAAAGATACCACATTTCCACGACATAGCCGAATGTCATGGACAGAAAGATTAACAAAATGGCATGATATTCCCAAACCGCTTATTAGGTCTGGGCTAATTCTTTCATGAGCAAGAGGGGAAGCCTTACCGAAAAATAACCATTAAAGAATCCCTAATTCTTAGCACTATTTATATAGTACAGCGATGATGCCATCAATATATGCAAGTTTCTTACAGGACTTCGTTTACCCTACTTCAAATCCCGTGGACGTATGTCGTTAAATCTGGCTCTCCTTACATTCTGCCCTTACCTTACGATTATCTTGTGAGCATACGTGGCATCGGCTGTCTTCAGCGACAACAGATAGAGTCCGGCTGGCAGATGGGACACATCAACCTCTATGGTTCCGCCCAGTGCGCTTGTCTGCCTACAGACCTCTGCGCCCGACATGTCACTGACAGAGAGTGTGGCAGTTCCCTCCATTCCTTCCGAACCGACATACAATACTCCATCGCAAGGATTGGAACGGACGTTGAGGAACGATGCAGGGATACCTTGTACATGCGTCGGGTCGGAGAAACCTATCCAGTTCATATTGAACTCCTTCTTTACTATATATATACGTAGGCGGTATGTGCCTTCAGGCAATGTCGCCTTGGCAGACTGCGTAGCCCATGTCTGCCATCCGTTAGTGGCATTCACGTTGTACGTACCCACCGTAACCTTCTTGCCATCCTCGTCAAAGAGTTGTATCTGAAACTGTCCTCCTCCATATAGGGAAGCCACGCGATAGTCGAAGGAATACGTCCCCTGCTGCCTGATGTATACAAGGAAATCTATATAGTCTCCGGGGTCGGTATAGCCGAAGTTCTTGGCTCCGCCATCCGTGTCCTGACAATCCTCGAACGAAAGTCCGTACACGTCACAGCAATCCTCCACATTGACCTTTCCGGGTATCATCTGCCGTTGCTCTGCCACATTCACCACAGACAGGTCTTCCAAAGCCGTCAGGGCATCCTGCTCCTTGTCCTTAACCGAGTTCCCTGCATAGCTGACTGTAACCACATTGTCACGATAGAGTTTATGCACCATGATGATGTCCAGCACCCTGCCATTGGAGGCATTCCTGCAAACACTTGCCACTGGCATCGTGGCATTGTCATACCTGACGCAGAAGTCTCCCGGATTGACAGGCTCGTCGGACAACTCCTTGTTGAGGGTAAGGTGAATGGTCTTGCCGTCGCCAGATGTCGTTGCGGACAGAGCCTTGAAACCCACGGTGGACGTTGCCACTGGCGCAGTGAAAGAATAAGAGCTGATATTGGCTCCGCCAGACAGGAATTCCACCTTCAGCACGTGTGTGCCTTCCTCCAGTATAACGTCTGGTATGTCGAGGGACTTCCATGTAGTCCATCCTCCCGTGGATACAAGTTTCAAGTCGGGAGTAACGGACGCACCGTCCACTTCAAGGCGCAACAGTGTCAGTGCATTATCCGAGGCATACCTTAACGACAAGGCATAGGCAGCCGTCTCCTTAACCTGTATGGTATACTTCATCCATTCCCCGGCAGACGTCCATCCTACGTTGTAGCCATTGGAATACGAGTCTTTGCATGTCTGTATGTCTACTCCGTCAGCACGATATGACCAGCCCTGGTTCCATGGGGTGGACTTACCTCCCACCCTGCAGTCCTCTACTCCGTCCAAGTCGAGGTATGCCACGCCATTCTGCCCGAGGTCGTAGTTTGGCGCATATATCCTGCCAGGGACATTGTTATCGGCGAAAGGCTTGGGCTCGTTGCTGTGAGGCTGGCGCAAGAGGGCATCAACCACAGCCTTGTTGATGGTACAGTTCTCCAGCAGATAGGCTTCAGCAAGGTTGTCCAATACCTTTGTCGCGTAATAGCGTGAAGGCTTCGTCCCGCCATTCTGCCAGTAATTCTTCAGCGTCTCGTACCCCGTAGGAGCCTTCACTGTGGCAATTCCGTTAACGGCACCTATCTTTTTCCACGTCCACCATGCCCATCCTATTCCGTTCTCCTCAAGCAGGCGTACGGCATCGGCATACCAATGGTTGCTGTTCTCTCCCGACTCGCCACACCATACGGGTACGTTCTTCGTGTTGCGCAAGTTTACCATGAACTGTATCGCATCTACCGTGTTGGAGCTCCAGTACTTGTGGAACTCAAGGCAGAGGTTGGTGTCCCATGCCCTGATGTAAGGCAATCCGTTGTAATTGTTGCACCAGCAATTGCCCTCCAATATCAGCATGTGGTTCTTGTCCACCTGCCTGATGGCCTTCACCAGACGCTTGTAGTAGTTCCATATTATGGTATTGTTGCATTCGTCGCACCCATTGGCATTGTCACCCTCGAATGCCCAGTTGGGCTCGTTGATGAGGTCGTAGCCTGCAATGTACGATTCGTCGGCATACCTTTCTGCCAGCCTTACCCACAGAGCTTCCAGCTTGTCCATATTGTCGTCACTCTCCCAGAGTGACAGTTTCGACGGGTCGTAGTCGGATATGTTCGTATCCTTGCCCTGTCCTCCTGGCGCTCCGTGCATGTCCAGTATGAGATAGATTTGATACTTGCGACACCACGTGAGCACGCTGTCCACAAGTTCGAACCCTTCCTCTATCCAAGTGTTCTCCCCCCTGACGGGTTCCTCCTCGATGGGCAGGGTGAACAGGTTGTAGTGCATTGGCAGTCGGATGCTGTTGAACCCCATTTCGGCAAGCATCCTGACATCAGCCTCACGGAATCCGTTTACAAGCCACTTCCTGTAGAATTTCTTTGTAAGGTCCTCGCCAAGCAGGGACACTATCTTGGCACGTATCTCATGCTGCGAGTTGGCACATCCCTCCAGTTGCATCATGTACGGCTCCTGTATCATCCACCCTCCGGGGGCATGTCCACGCAGGATGAGTTCATTACCATTGATATCCAAGACTTTCTTACCTAAAGCATGGACAAAGCCTTGGGCAGAGACGGAGGCTGACAGCAATAGTGCTGCACATAGACATGAAAAAGATTTAAGCATACCATTATTCCCATTGATTCGTGGCAAATTTACAAAAAACACGTGAAATAGTGATGCATATATCATATAAAAATTGCCTTACCACCTGCATTTTGCCCACTCTCGGGGTGCGAGTGGACGGTGTGTATGCCAAGCTGTGCAGCATTGAACGTAAGTAATGCTGGCATGCAAGGGTCTCTGCGTTACGAGTTCGGTGGCATTGGCTATGAACGAGGAGCACAACAACGCAGGTGCTGCATCGGCACTCGTTGGCGCTATCATATTCATATTCGGCGGAATCGTATCGCCTCTGGTAGGAATGGGCGACATCATCCTCTCTACGAGCATCACCTTCGTAGCATGTGCATCCTGCTCCCTTTCCCCGGCTATTTGTGGTGCGCCCCTGATTTCCCACATTATATTTTGGCATTGCGGATTTTTTTGTGTAAATTTGCGCCGGACAAGCCGCTCCTTTGTTCAACGCCCAAGCAGGCTTGGCAACCATACCCGTCCGGGATGTATGGCATTTATCTTACAAAATGACAATTCTAAGAGCCACAAAACATGGAACTGAACATAGCCGAAAGACGTATTAGCGTAGTTGACAGCCTACGTGGATTTGCCGTAGTGGGCATCATCATCATCCATTTTCTCGAACATCTCAACTTCTATTCCTTCCCCGAGCCAACACCTTTCGAACAGGGGCTGTGGGACACGGTATTCTACCTTGGGGCAAGCAAGATGTATGCCATATTCGCCTTGCTGTTCGGACTGAGCTGCTACATCCAGCACCACAATGCAGAGAAGCGTGGCGAAGACTTCCGCCTACGTTTCGCATGGCGCATGCTGTTGCTCTTTGGCTGGGGAATGCTCGACTTGGTGTTCTTCAATGGCGACATCCTTTGCACCTATGCCGCACTGGGACTGCTGCTTATCCCCCTGGTGAAGGCTTCCGACAAGGTCTTGACTGCCGTGGCAGCCATGCTTTTCATACAGCCCATCGAAATCTTCTATATCATCAGGGGACTTGCCAATCCTCAAGCAACGCCAATGGATCTTGGCTATTCCCACCTGTGGGACGTATGCTTTGACGCATGTGCCAACGGTAGTTTCCTCGACGTGGCAAAGGCAGGACTTACGTCGGGATTACAAATCAACTTCGGCTGGGCGATAGAAAATGGCCGCTTCACACAGACATTCACACTGTTTGTCATAGGCATGTTGCTGGGACGCAAGCGTCTGTTCCTGAACGAGCATGGTAGCCTCAAGTTCTGGAAGAATGCCATGGCTTGTGCGCTGTTGTTGTTTGCCGTGACCCAAGTACTGCTGCTCACCTTACATACCGACCAAATGCCGCCTTGCATAGCCAAGAGCGTTGACATACTGCTGAAGGCATGGCGCAATTTCTCCATGATGACATTCTATGTTGGTGGCATTACCCTATTGTACTATACGACGCACATGAGGAAAGCCATCTCCCACCTTGAGTGCATCGGCAAGATGAGCCTTACCGACTACCTCCTGCAAAGCATCTTTGGCGGTTTCATCTTCTATAACTGGGGGCTCGGACTATATACCGTCAGCAGCCACGGCATAAGTTTCGTACTTGGCATATTGTTCTGCATCTGCCTGTATTTCTTCTGCCGTTTCTGGACTTCTCATTTCCGTCGCGGGCCATTGGAAGAACTCTGGGCAAGGGCTACGCACATAAAACTCCCAACCATTCCCTTCCACGATGCCCATCATGCACAATAGCATCCTGACACTCTGACTATTCTTTTACGCCATATTTTACACCATTTATTGGCGTCATTCTCAAAATAGGTGGGGGCTGTTTCACCTGCATCAGTTCATGTCGTTCCACCAATTCAGCCCTTATCCAATGCTATTCGTTCCATGCGTTCAAGATTATAGGGTTTTCTAACGACCAAGATATGTCGCCTATTCAACGCATTTGTCCATGACGTTTGCCCCCACCAGTTCACAATTTATCCTCGTTGTTTCATATGTCTTTCTTTGTCAAAATTGTTCATCAATAAATATCTTGATTTCACCTAATGCCCCAATTTCTTTTGAAAGTACGAACATGTTTTTGGGGTTTGCATATAAACGATATTTGGGTGCAAAAATACAGA
>SFXD01000087.1 GCA_004559785.1 bacterium
GTAGATGGCAAGCGTGTGGACGCTTTGCAGCGTGGCCTGCATGTGATCAGGATGCAGAACGGACATACCCGGAAGATTGTCGTGAGATGACCTATCGAGAGATTTGAGTTTTGATTGGCCCTGGAAGTGTGTGTGAGCGTACTCCCAGGGTCATCCTTTTGTGAGCCTTCTTGCTTTTCCTGGCTTCATCGGCTCTACAGATTTTGTCCGTGGATAGTCAACACACAAAATCTGTAGTGCCCAAATTTCAATTCAAATTGCTGTCCATTGCTGGTTATTGCTGACCACAAAAAACCGGTGATTGCTGACCACAAACCATCCGCTTGCGAATACCAAGGGATTTTTGTCTTGATAAGATTGAAACCTCCTTCACTCAGAAAGGCAGGACTGGCATGGACGAGGTGAAGAATGCCACAAAGAGAGAACTGGCCAGAGTGAGAGCCACAGCCATGGAGGGCTCATTTGGCACTCAGAAGGAACATTACACGAACCTTCGGATTGAGGTTCGTGGGCCTGCGAAGCCTCCCTGTAAAGGGAAGTCTATCTTAATGAATCCGTCACGTATGCGTTTCCATGCGTGTGGCTACTTCCAATAGATGTCGGTGAATTCCCTCTTGATGTTAACCTCTTCCAGTTTGAAGTACTTGCGGAAGAGCCCCCACGTAACGTCGAGCATTTCCTCAGTGTCGAGGTTGACATCAATGGCAAGAATCTTGCCAGAGTACTCCTTGGCGAAGTCGAGGCAGCGGTTATCGTAATCCGTCAGGTCGAATCCGTTCTCAAGTTTCGTCTTGGCGTTGGCGGCATCGGCGTACAGTCGGATTGCAGCGTTCATCACCTGCGAGTGGTCCTTGCGCGTCTTCTTGCCTGCCACAAGTTGCTTCAGACGCGAGAGGGAGCGGAACGGGTCTACTACCACCTTGCCTACGTCGCTATCGCGGCGGAGGTATAGCTGCCCCTCGGTGATGTAGCCAGTGTTGTCAGGCACGGCATGAGTGATGTCTCCTCCTGAAAGGGTGGTAACGGCTATGATGGTGATTGAGCCTCCACCCACACTCTCGGGGAACTGCACCGCCTTCTCGTATATCTTGGCAAGGTCAGAGTAGAGGGAGCCTGGCATGGAGTCCTTGGACGGAATCTGGTCCATACGGTTGCTGACGATGGAGAGCGAGTCGGCGTACGACGTCATGTCGGTTAGCAACACCAGGACGGTCTCATGCTTCTCCACGGCGAAGTATTCGGCAGCCGCCAGTGCCATGTCGGGTATGAGCAGCCTCTCTACGGCAGGGTCCTCTGTAGTGTTGATAAATGAGATGATGCGGTCGAGCGCACCGGCGTTCGAGAATGTATTGCGGAAGAAATAATAGTCGTCGTTGGTCATACCCATTCCCCCGAGGATGATCTTGTCGCACTTGGCCCTCATCGCCACCATTGCCATGACCTCGTTGAAAGGCTGGTCAGGGTCGGCGAAGAAAGGAATCTTCTGCCCTGATACAAGGGTGTTGTTGAGGTCGATGCCGGCGATACCTGTCGCAATTAGTTCGCTGGGTTGCTTGCGCCTGACGGGATTTACCGAAGGACCGCCAATCTCCACCTCCTTGCCCTCAACCTCAGGGCCTCCGTCGATAGGTTGTCCGTATGCGTTGAAGAAACGTCCCGCCAGTTGGTCGCTAACCTTTAGAGAAGGTGACTTGCCAAGGAAGGTAACCTCGGCGTTTGTGGGAATGCCTCCCGTCCCCTCAAAGACCTGCAGTGTAACGTCGTCTCCCATGATTTTCACTACCTGTGCGAGCTTGCCGTCGATGGTGGCGAGTTCGTCGTAGCCTACTCCCTTTGCCTTGAGCGAGCAGGTAGCCTTGGTTATCTGGCTTATCTGGGTATATACTTTCTGAAATGCTGTTGCCATGACTTGAGAAATAAGAGTTTATATGGTTGTCTTTACCTTATCATTTCCTCCACCTGCTGCTTGAACGAGAGGTAAGCCTCGCTCTTGTAAACGGAATAGTTCATCTGCTTGCAGAGGTTGATCATCTTCTTGAAGAAGTCCACCACGTCGAGGAAAGTCTCGAATTTGGTATATTCCTTGTCGCATATAGCAGTGACCAGATTGAGTATCTCCTCTTGCCTTTCGAGCGGTGTTACGGCATCCACCTCGTCGAATGCGTCCTGCTGAAGTATGACGTAGTCGATGACCTCGCTCTTCCAGAAGGTTACGTGGTACTCCACGGGTACTCCGTCGTCGCCGAGGATGTTGATTTGTTCGGCAATCTCCTTGCCTCGCTGCATCCGCGTCTTCAGAGCCATCACCTTTGGGATCCATCCGTCGTTGATATGCGTGGATATGTAGTCGGCGAACTCCGGGTATTCCAGATACTTGCTATACGAGTCGATGGGGTTGACGGCAGGATAGCGTTTCTTGTCCGCACGATCCTGCTCAAGCCCGTAGAAGCATCTTGCAACCTTTTTGGTATTCTCCGTCACAGGTTCCTTGAGGTTACCACCTGCCGGCGAAACTGTTCCGAGGAAGGTAACGGAGCCTACCTCGCCGTTACGCAGCCTGACATATCCTGCACGCCCATAGAAATTGGATATCAATGCTCCCAGATCCATGGGGAATGCATCGGGACCAGGCAGTTCCTCCATGCGGTTGGACATCTCCCTCAGGGCCTGTGCCCATCGCGACGTGGAGTCTGCCATGAGCAGCACCCTCAGCCCCATCGAGCGGTAGTACTCCGCCATGGTCATGGCCGTGTATACCGAAGCCTCGCGTGCAGCGACTGGCATGTTCGAGGTGTTGGCTATAATGATGGTTCGCTCCATGAGCTTTCTGCCCGTATGAGGGTCGACGAGCTCAGGAAACTCGGAGAAAATCTCTACCACCTCGTTTGCACGCTCGCCACAGGCTGCGATGATTACGATGTCTGCCTCGGCCTGCTTGGAAATGGCATGCTGGAGGACAGTCTTTCCCGTACCGAATGGACCTGGTATGAACCCCGTACCGCCCTCCACGATGGGGTTGAAGGTGTCGATGGTACGCACGCCGGTCTCAAGCAACTTGAATGGACGCGGCTTTTCGACATAGTTGGTCATGGCGAACTTAACGGGCCAATGCTGCACCATGTCTACCTTGACCACGCTGCCGTCCTCAGTCTCGAGGTGTGCTATGGTATCGTGTATCCTGTACTTTCCCACTGGTGCGATGTACTTGACGGTTGCGACTCCCCTCAATTGGAACGGAGCCATTATCTTCAGGGGCTGGTGGTTCTCCTCCACCTTTCCGAGCCAGTCGCTCTCCCTTACCTTGTCCCCCACGCTCACGATGGGTTCGAAATCCCATTCCCTGTCTGCGTCGAGAGGTTCTGTATACTGTCCCCTCTTGAGGAACACCCCTTCCATCTTGTCGAGGTCATTCTGGAGACCATCAAAGTTCTTGCTGAGCATTCCCGGTCCAAGCTGTATCTCAAGCATGTGTCCGGTAAACTCGGCCTCGGAGCCGACCTTGAGGCCTCTGGTGCTCTCGAACACCTGCACGTACACGTCCATTCCAACGACCTTGATGACCTCTGCCATCAAACGGTCGCCGCCTGTCATAATATAGCAAATCTCTCCCTGTAGCACAGGTCCGTCCACACGGAGCGTAACCATGTTGGAAACAACGCCACTTACAGTTCCTTTTGTCATAACGGTATCTTAATTCTTGTTCTTGTCTTACATCTTTTAAATAGTCTATATAGAATCTCTAAATAGAACGTCTATAGGGCATAGAACGTCCGCAATCTCTATGCCTTTGCAAATTCCTCGGGCACCCTTGCCTCGCCTCGCAGGTTCTCTATTATCTGTGCGAAGGTTTCCTTGCCTTTCTCCACGTCGAGCTTTGCCCATCGGTATTGTATGGCAAGTTTGCATGCATAGGAGAATACCGACTCGATGCTGAACGGGTTGAAGAACGTCCTCTCGTCGAGCCACATCCACTTGAATGCGTCAATCATCTTCTCCTTGCGGACTGGGTCGGGTTCGTCCACTATGCGCATCAGTTCCTTGACGTAGTCGTATTCATGGGTGAGGTCGAAATCCTTTGTCTTGTTCTCGCGTATCATCTCCTGCACCTCGCCCTCGCCCTTGATATATTCTGCCACGTTCCATCCCTGCCTGCGTGCAAGGAGGGCGGTAAGTATGTTGGTGATGTCAAGGTTGAGCCTATACCAGTCCCGTACGAACTTGTTGCCGCACCTTTCTATGGCAAAGGCAAAGAACTGATATAGAAGCTCGTCTTCGGGAAAGAATCCCCTTGAGTCCCTGTTGTAATTGTATTCCCTTGCAAAGATACTCATGAAAGCGGGAAACCGGTGTACGTTGAAGTTCATCTCAGTGGCACTCGTGATAAGATCCCTGAATTGCTCCATCGAGTAGTTTCCCCAGATGGATATCTCCGCATCTGGATTCTTGAGCAGCAGGACGAGATTGGCGCAATCCTGTCGCAGGTAGAAGAAGTCCGACATGAGCCTTGCGTCGGCAGGAGTGAGGGCTTCCTCACATTGTTCCCTGAACGATTCGAAGGTCACGCCAGGCTGGGTATCGTCCAGCTCCAGATCTGGCAAGCCTGCCATCATGCAATAGTAGTTAGCCATTTGTCCTTAAATCTCTTCTTTTGTATATATGTATATGTCTTGTGTGTGATAAAGATAACTTTTGGGCTGATATTACATGCCCACGTCCAAGCCCGGTGGTTAGCGGTTAGGAAAAGGCCTACCCCCATGGACTCGGGGGATAGTGGGGTCAGAAGAGCATGTCAAGCAGGCCTGGGCGCAGGAATGCCTTGAAATAAGCCTCAAACTCCTCCTTGCCGAACTCAACCTTGTAGCTACCGTCGGCTGGCGATATGGTCAGGAAGGTATCCTTGCCGTTGACCTTCTCTATCTTGACACCCTTGTCGAGGAGGGACTTTGCCTGAGATGCGAAATACGACATGAGGGCTTCCGCCTGACTTGTTTCCATTACAAGCCCACCTTCCTCTGTCCAATGGGATGCAAGAGCAACGGCGAAATTGCAAAGGAAGTCCTTGTCTGCCACAAGTTTGCCTGCCGTCTGACCCAGTGTGTTGTTAGTAAGCACGTTGGCTATCTCGCTCTTGAGGGCATTCATCGCCTGATTTGTGTACAGCTTCAGTTCTCCCCTTGTATTGGTGTCCAGTTCCTGCGCCTTTTTCTGTGCCAAGGCCTCTATGGCATTTGCCTGTTCTCTTGCTTCTGCCACGATGCGCGCTGCCTGCTCCTTGGCCTCAGCCACGATGCGATCTGCCTCAGCCTTGCCCTTCTCCACACCTTCGCGGAATAGTTTCTCCGTGAGTTCCTGAATCTTTTCCATCTATGATATCCTTTAATATTATACTCAATTACGGCACGAAGGTACAAAAATTTTGCCTTACCATAGCAAGAGTGTGGACATTTTTTCCCTTTATTCACAATTTATAAGACAAACCGTACTGAAAAACACCTGCATTCCTGCCCCACAAGCTTGCTAAATACCACTCAACCCACTTGCCACTCATTCCACGAGTATGGAAATGATGGCTCCCCAATGGAAAATGGTACCTGCCAGCACAAAAAGATGCCAGATGGCGTGGTAGAGATGCCTATCATCATGTGCGAAGAAATATGTTCCAGCCGTATATGCCACGCCCTCTGCCAGTATGAGCGACAGGGGAAGGGCGGAAAGACTGTCCCATACGGGCTTTGCCACGAAGACCGCCGACCAACCCATCAAGAGGTAGAGGAAGAGGGACAAGCGCGGATAGCGGCCGATGGCTGCTACCTTGTAGACGGCTCCACACACCACCACCGCCCACAGCAGGCCAAACACCGTCCAGCCCAACCAACCTCCGATGACAGCTATGCACAGAGGGGTGTACGAGCAAGCTATCATGACGTAGATCCCAATGTGGTCGAGTATGCGCATGACACGCTTCGCCTTGCCCTGATGAGTCCAATGGTATGCCGTGCTGAAAGAATACATCAGCATGGTGCCAACGCACAGGAACACCACGCCCATAGTCCATCGCCAGCCCTGTGGGATTGCCATCGAGACCAGGAGCCACATCATGGACGAAAATGCCACGGCTCCCACAAGGTGGGTGATTGTGTTGTGCAGTTCTTCCCTGTCCTGCGGCAGGAGATTCTTTCCCATTACACTGCCCCCTGATTACCTCGTGCCACGCAGGGGCTTGCTAAGGAACTCTATGTATGCGTCCACATCTTCGTTGTACGAGTATGGCTGCCCCAATGGATGCCCTGCGTAGTCCACCAGCACGTAGAATGGCTGGGCATTGGCCCCAAACTTGCTCCTCTGCAGGTAACTCCACTTGTCGCCCACGGTACGTAGCCTGACTTGGTTGCCATTCTCGTTTACCGTCAGTTGCCGGGGCAATGGCGTCTTGTCGTCAACGAAGAGGGTGATAAGCACGTATCGCTCGTTTATGATGTCTGCCACCCTGGGGTCTGTCCATACGGCAGCCTCCATCTTGCGGCAGTTGACGCATCCGTAGCCCGTAAAGTCGAGCATCACGGGCATGCCATGCGCCTTGGCATATGCCATGCCTTCGTCATAGTCGTGGAAACGTGGCGTGACTGTCTTCTCATATAGGCTGAAGTCCTGCGTGTTCATGGGAGGTGCGAATGCACTCACCGCCTTGCAAGGGGCACCCCAAAGACCAGGCACCATATACAAGGCGAATGCAAACGAAAGCATGGCAAGGAAGAACCTTGTCACTCCCGTACGCGAATGAACTACCACCTCACCCATATCATCGAACTCCTCCTCGTCGTGGGGGAAGCGCAGCCAACCTATCAGGTATGCGCCAAGCAGGGCAAAGAGCACTATCCACAGGGACAGGAATACCTCGCGGTCGAGTATGTGCCACCCGTATGCCAGGTCTGCCACGCTGAGGAACTTCAGAGAGAATGCCAACTCAAGGAAGCCCAGGCAGACCTTGATGCAGTTCATCCATCCACCACTCTTGGGCGCGCTCTTCAGCCATGCCGGGAACATGGCGAACAGCGTGAACGGCAGAGCCAAGGCAACGGCAAAGCCCAACATGCCCACGGTAGGAGCCAAGATGGAACCCGTGGTGCTGACTTCCACGAGCAGGAATCCTATGATGGGGCCCGTACACGAGAAACTGACGAGACTCAAGGTGAAGGCCATGAGGAATATACTCCACAGACCCGTGGCAGCCTCCGACTTCCTGTCGACGGCATTCGTCCACTTGGCAGGAAGCGTTATCTCGAAACCTCCGAGAAAACTGGCTGCAAATACCAGCAGCATCAAGAAGAAGAATACGTTGAAGACTGCATTGGTACTGAGGGCATTCAATGCACTCGCCCCAAACACCATGGTGACCAGCAGCCCAAGCAAGACATATATGACTACGATACTTATTCCATAGGTTACGGCATCGCGTATGCCCTCGGACCTGTCCTTGCCTCGCTTGAGGAAGAAACTCACGGTCATTGGTATGATGGGCCACACACAGGGAGTGAGCAACGCCAGAAGCCCCCCGAGAAAACCCAGCAGGAAGATGGCGGCAAGACTGTCGCCATGCGTCTCGCCCGACTCTCCCATACCACGCAACTCGTCCACCACGGGCGACCACAGCTCATTGCCAAACTCCCGGGCAGACGATTCCTGCATAGATGCCAAAGTATCAGACACAGACTCGACGACACTGTCCACATCCTCCGGGGAAGATATGCCTTCCTGGGTCACCATGCCTTCCTGCAACTTGCCCTGTTGCTTGCCCTCACCAGTAATGGAGAAGTCTACGTCCGTAGGCGGTATGCAGTTCTCCTCATTGCATGCCCCATAGCTAAGGTAGCCCTCTGCCGAGTATTTGGAGTCGGTTATGGTGAAACGCTGTACGAACGACACCTTTCCCTCGAAATACGACAGTTCCATCCCATACATCTCGTCCATCACCCTAAGTTCCTTGCCCTGTGCAATGAGCTTGCCGTCAGTCTTCAGTCCGTGGATGTCTGTTATGGTTAGTGCTGCTGCCGTGGGGCCATCCTCGGGTATGTCGGTGCCATACACGTGCCAACCCTTCTCGATGATGGCAGAGAAAACCAGTTCCAACTGATTGTCCGACACCTTTCTGTCCTCGACCGTAAACTTCACAGGCTCCTGTATCTGAGCCAACATGGAGGCATAACCATACAGTATGCCGATGATGAATAATGCTGTTGCTCTCATATATTACTGAAAATTTGGATGCAAACTTACAACTTTTTTTCCAATTAAGCACCATTTCAAGCAAACTTTTATCCTCCAAGATATACATTAAAGGGATGT
>SFXD01000088.1 GCA_004559785.1 bacterium
GAAGTGACAAAAATCGTCAATATGCGTGATTTTTAACAAAAAAGAGGTATTACAGCAATGCTTGCATACGCAACATCTCGTCCCTTAGCAATGCGGCTTCCACGAAATCCATCCTCTTGGCAGCCTCTCTCATCTTGTCCGTCGTCACCTTGACGCACCTCCTCAACTCTTCCTTGTCCATGGAGGCATAGTCCTGCTCCGCCACCCTTTCGATAGCAGGTTCCCGCTCTATGTAAGCCCTGTTCTCGGCAGCTTGCTGTGCCTGTATGAGATTTGCCACGTTGCGGTCTCTGACAATCCTATGTGGGACTATGCCATGCTCCTCGTTGTACTTCAGCTGGATCTCTCTCCTGCGCTGGGTCTCGGACATCGTCTTCTCCATGCTCTCGGTAATGGTATCTGCATACATGATGGCCCTTCCGTTGAGGTGCCTTGCAGCCCTTCCCACCGTCTGCGTCAGGCTTCGGTGGCTACGCAGGAATCCCTCCTTGTCGGCATCGAGTATGGCGACAAGGCTTACCTCTGGCAGGTCAAGCCCCTCCCTGAGGAGGTTGACACCTACCAGTACGTCGTACACCCCAGCCCTGAGGTCGTCCATTATCTTTACACGTTCGAGGGTATCTACGTCGCTGTGGATGTAGGCAGTGCTTACGCCATGTCTCTGCAAATATTCCGTCAGCTCCTCTGCCATTCGCTTGGTGAGGGTGGTCACAAGGGTTCTCTCGTCCCTCTCCACCCTCTGCTGTATTTCCTCCATGAGGTCGTCTATCTGGTTTTCCGTGGGACGTACCTCAATTACGGGGTCGAGCAATCCCGTGGGACGTATCAATTGTTCCACAACCACGCCCTCGCATTCCCTAAGCTCGAAGTCGGCAGGAGTGGCACTGACATATATCACCTGGTGGACCAGTTGTTGGAACTCGTCGAACCTAAGCGGCCTGTTGTCCTTGGCTGCCGGCAACCTGAACCCATATTCCACCAGATTTCCCTTCCTTGCCTGGTCTCCACCATACATGGCGGACAGTTGCGGTACCGAGACATGGCTCTCGTCGATGACCATCAGGAAATCCTGCGGGAAGAAGTCCAGCAGGCAGAAGGGGCGCGTGCCTGCTGCCCTTCCGTCAAAATAGCGGCTGTAGTTCTCTATGCCCGAGCAGTGTCCCAGTTCACGTATCATTTCAATGTCGTAGTTTACCCTTTCGTACAGTCGCTTTGCCTCAAGTTCCTTGCCCATTTCCTCGAAGTACCTGACCTGCTCGTCGAGGTCAGCCTTTATCATGGCTATTGCCTTCTCCTGCGTGTCGGGACTTGTCAGGAAGAGGTTGGCAGGATATACCTTGTACGCTTCGAAGGAGGACACTCTTGCCATGCTCTCGGGGTCTACCTCCTCGATGGACTCTATCTCATCATCCCAGAAAGTCACTCTTAGCAGGTAGTCGCTGTACGCCAGGGCAATGTCCACGGTGTCTCCCTTTGCCCGCACCTCTCCCCTCTTGAGAGATACGTCGTTCCTGACGTAGAGGCTGTTCATCAGACGCCTGAGCAGTTCGTTGCGCTCGATGCGCTGCCCTACCCTGATGTCTATGGAATTCTCGTAGAAGGCGGCAGGGTTGCCCATGCCGTAGATACAACTCACGCTGCTCACCACTATCACGTCGCGCCTCCCCGAGAGCAAGGCACTAGTGGCAGACAGGCGCAACTTGTCGATCTCGTCGTTGATGGCAAGGTCCTTCTCGATATAAGTGTCCGTATTGGGAATATAGGCTTCGGGCTGATAGTAGTCGTAGTAACTGACATAGTACTCTACGGCATTGTGGGGGAAGAATTGCTTCATCTCACCATACAACTGTGCCGCAAGTGTCTTGTTGTGACTGAGTATCAGCGTCGGCTTGCCTACGTTGGCTATCACGTTCGCCACCGTAAAGGTCTTGCCGCTGCCAGTCACGCCAAGCAATGTCTGAGCACGCACTCCGCCCATTACGCCCTCAGTGAGCTGGCGTATTGCCTCGGGCTGGTCACCCGTAGGCTGGTACTTGGAAGTTAGTTCATATACCATCATCACGAAAAGTCGTGCAAAAATACAATTTTTCAGCCAATAAAGAGAGAAAACGGGCATAATTCTATATCTTTGCAGGAAATTAATGACGACACATCACAAATTAACACATAAAAGGTTACGCAAATGAAGATTCTAAGTTTGATTTTGATGGCAGGTCTGCTGACTGCCAGCCCCTCCCTTGCCAAAGGGAAGGAGAAGAAAAGGAAGAAAGCCAAGACCGAGCAGAAGGCTGCACAGCCTGCCGATACCACAAAGGCCGAACCCAAACCCTCAGTGGACAGGAACGGGCTCTTCAGGGTTCAGAAATTCGGGGAGGATTGGTTCTTCCTGATTCCAGACAGCATCATAGGACGACAGATACTCACCACAACGCGGTACACCAGCACCCCAGCCGAGAGTGGCAAGTTCGGAGGCGAGCAGGTCAACGAGCAGACAATATACTTCCAGCCAGGACCAGACAACCAACTCCTCATGCGCTCGAACCTGATCATCAACGTGGCAGACAGCACCGAGTCCATCAGCCGAGCCATCACCATAAGCAATGAGAATCCCATCATCGGGGCATTCAAGGTGGAGAGCCACAAGGACGGTGTATACAAGGTGAAGGTGTCTCCTTTCTTCAACCAGGACAACGCCGCCCTTGCCCTGCCACAGAACGTAAAAAAACAATACGAACTGCAGGGCATGATAGGCGAAATGTCATACATAGAGGACATCAAGTCCTTCCCTCTCAATACCGAGGTACGCACCGTCAAGACCTTCGCCAGCAACGGAACGGCACTTCCGGCAGCGAGGTACACGGGGAAGGTGACATTCGGACTGAACATCAGTTTCGTCCTACTGCCAGAGAAACCCATGATGCAGCGTCTCTTCGACCCACGTGTTGGCTTCTTCACCGACAGGTATACCAGCTACACCGACGACCAGCAAAGGGTTGAGGGCAAGATTTTCGTCACACGATGGAGACTCGAACCCAAGCCCGAAGACGTGGACAAAATGCGCAGGGGTGAACTCGTAGAGCCACAGAAGCCCATCGTGTACTACATCGACCCTGCCACTCCCAAGCAATGGCGCAAGTATCTCATACAAGGCGTGAACGACTGGCAGGCTGCCTTCGAAAAGGCTGGGTTCAAGAATGCGATACGTGCCGAGGAATGGCCCGAGAACGACACCACCATGAGCATGGAGGATGCACGATACAGTTGCATACGCTACCTCGCCAGCCCCATAGCCAACGCATACGGTCCCCACGTACACGACCCACGGACAGGAGAGATACTGGAAAGCCACATCTGCTGGTACCACAATGTCATGTCGCTCGTACACGACTGGTACATGATACAGGCAAGCAGCATAGACGAGGCTGCACGCAAGATGAACTTCGACGAGGAACTGATGGGACAACTGATACGATTCGTCAGCAGCCACGAAGTGGGACATACCCTCGGACTGAGGCACAATTTCGGCAGCAGCAGCACGGTTCCCGTCGACAGCCTGCGCTCGAAGGCTTGGGTGGAGGCCAACGGACACACACCAAGCATCATGGACTATGCAAGGTTCAACTATGTGGCACAACCCGAAGACGGCATCTCACGCAAAGGCATCTTCCCACGCATCAACGACTATGACGTATGGGCAATAACATGGGGATACAAGCCAATGATTGATGCCAAGGACGAACATGAAGACCACAAGATGCTTGAACCGCTCGTGCTGGCTTCCATGAAGAACAAGAGACTTTGGTGGGGAGACGGCGAAGGTACATCCATCGACCCACGATGCCAGACAGAAGACCTTGGAGATGATGCCATAAAGGCTACACAATACGGCATTCTCAACCTGAAGCGACTTTTAGACAACCTGCCTGCATATACCTCCGACGACGAGAAGGACATCTACGGCAACGACCTCTCTACCATGTACACACAGATACGCACGCAACTTATGAGGTACTGCGGACACGTGGCACGCAACATAGGCGGATATCTGCGCAACCAAAAGACAAGAGGAATGGAGGGAGACGTATTCACGCCACAGCCACTCGACAAGCAGAAGGCTGCACTGAAGTACCTTGACGAGACGTTCCTGCACGAGCCAACATGGATGCGCGACATGGAGTATGCCCGCCGCCTAACCCCCGACCCACAGGACCTGACACTTGAAATAGCATCGCTATCCACGTCGAGGGTCATGGACAGGCTCGATGCACTCAACGAACTGTACACGCCATTGCAGTTCCTCACGGACCTTACCACTCTGACATTCGCTGAGGCTCAGGCATCCAAGAAGGTCACTCCCTACCGTATGGCGGTACAGAAGTCCATGGTATGGAACCTTGGCAGGGCACTCAACAACGGGAAGAACGTCATCCGCCCCGCCGTACTACGTACCCTTCAACAGATTCAGCAGAAGGCAAAGTCGGCATCTGCCACTGCACCCGACGCAGAATCACGCGCACATTGGGCCAATCTCAATGATGAGATAGGCAGGCTACTTACGTGGAAATGACCCACATGCCACAAGCATTAACGTGAGTTCGATGAATTTTACATGAGGCAGGACTTGTATGAAATAGGCAGGACATTATGCTGCTCCGGCAACATTTGTTGACTTCATTGGCGACAAGATTAATAACCTTACGGCCGATAAAGCGAACTGCCACAACATGGCAACATGACCTTCCTCTATCAGACGTCTTGACTTCAGTAGAATTCATCGAACGATATTTTTGAGATTGCATGCAACTATTTTCAAGCATCAATCCCATAAGAGATAATTATACTGTTTTCATCTTCACCCTTGCCTTGCAAGGAGGAGGAAGAGGAAGTCAACATAATATGAAAAGTTGTTTCAAGTTCTTCGACAAACGAAGCGGCAGAGCCGAGCAGTCCCTGTTGTCGTCATAAAAACAAGAGCATGGAAGCTGATGAAATGAAATCGCCTTTCGAGGCAATCAGGCAGACGGATGAGGCTGGCAAAGAGTGGTGGAACTCCCGCCAACTGGCCAAGGCCATGGGCTACACGAAGTATTGGAACTTTGAGCGGCTCATGGACAAGGTGACTCATGCCCTGCAAGTGGAGCGGGGACTGGATCGCAACGAGCATTTCCGTGAGATAGAAGAGATGGCGCAGTTGGGCAATGGCACAGCACGCCGTGTGACAAGCCTTTTGCTCTCACGTGCGGCATGTATGGGCATAGCCTGCAATGCCGACCAGCGCAAGCCGATGGTGAAGATGGCACGGGACTATTTCCAAGGGGCATTGACGGGCAAGGAATTGGCAAAAGGGATGGAAGGCAATGTGCTCATCTACCGTTCATCCACAGGCAAGGTGAATGTGTCTGTACTGTTCAACCAGGAGACGTTCTGGCTGTCTCAGCAACGGATGGCAGAGCTGTTTGGAGTTACAAGTGCAGACATCAGCTATCATCTGATACAGATAGAGAACAACGGAGAACTCCATTTGTCCGACTGCATCAAAAAAATTTTGATTCCCTCGGAACAATGGGATGAGCAGGGCGTTACGCTCTACAATCTGGATGCTGTCATTGCCGTAGGATACAGGGTAAACAGCTATGAGGCCACGCAGTTCCGCATCTGGGCAACCAAGGTGCTGAAGGAATTCATTGTCAAGGGATTTGTGCTGGACGATGAGCGGTTGAAAGGCAAGACTGCCTTTGGCGAGGATTACTTTGAAGAGTTGCTCGACCGCATCCGTGAGATACGCACCTCTGAGCGGCGCTACTACCAGAAGATTACCGACATCTATGCCGAGTGCAGTTACGACTACGACAAGAACAGCGAGACCACACGCCTTTTCTATAAGACCGTCCAGAACATGATGCACTATGCCGTCACCCACCAGACGGCAGCGGAAATTGTATATGGTCGTGCCAATGCCGAAAAGCCCTATATGGGACTGACCACTTGGAAAAATGCCCCTGACGGCAGAATCAGGAAGAGCGATGTGACCATTGCCAAAAATTACCTGTCGGAGAAAGAGGCACGTTCCCTTGAACTGCTTTCCACAGCCTTTGTAGATATAGCGGAACTAAGGGCGGAGCGTCAACAGCTTATGTCGATGAAGGACTGGAAGGAGCAATTAGTCAAATTCCTGTCCATCAACGACCATGACATCCTTCCCGATGCAGGACGCATATCCCATGAACAGGCAGAAGAGAAGGCGTTGGTGGAATATGAGAAGTACAGAGTAATCCAAGACCAAACGTTCCTGTCTGACTTTGACAAGCTTTTAGATGAATTGAAATAATACACGACAACTAAGACAGCAAAGACACAAAAAGATGCGGAGGAACCTGTAACTCAATGGCTGTGCAAACTGAACGCAGAGCCGAGCTTGCTTGAGCTATCCCGAGTCGCGATAGAGGAAGACAAAGTCAATGTGCAGCCAGCCTTCGACGAATGTCAATGACCCGTAGATTGTGAACACGTGCGTTCACAATCTCTACACGAGTCCAAGTGTCGAAACTGATAAAACAATAACGAGCAATGAATAAGAACGTCCAGAATAATAGCGAATCCCTAACTTGTCCAGCGTGCGGATCCCACAATATCCAGACTGAGGGATTGCTTCATGTATGCCTTGATTGCGGAAACAAGTGGGAAGACACTCCCGATGGTGATTTGGGCGAAATGGTCATCTACCAGTCGGACGAGGGAGTAAGGCTTGATGTGCGACTTGAAAGCAATACTGTATGGCTGAATATCGAGCAGATAGCCCAATTGTTCAATAAGGGAAGGACGACAATAAGCGGCCATATTTCCAATATTTTCAAAGAAGGTGAATTGGACGAGCAAGTGGTATGTCGGAATTACCGACATACCACTCAACATGGTGCTATAGAAGGGAAAACGCAGTCTAAGGAGGTGAAGTATTACAACCTTGATGTCATTATCTCTGTTGGCTATCGTGTCAAATCAATTCAAGGCACGCGCTTCCGGCAGTGGGCTACGCAACGGCTGCATGAGTATATCGTAAAAGGATTCACCATGGATGACGAACGGCTGAAAAACCTTGGCGGCGGCAGTTATTGGAAGGAACTGCTCGACCGTATCAGGGACATCCGCTCGTCGGAAAAGGTGCTTTATCGTCAGGTGCTTGATGTCTATGCCACCAGCGTTGACTATGACCCTCGTACAGAAGCCTCCCGCTTGTTCTTCAAGATTGTCCAGAACAAGTTGCATTATGCTGCACATGGTCATACCGCCGCCGAGGTCATTTACGAACGTGCCGATGCCGACAAACCGTTTATGGGACTGACGTCCTTCAAGGGAGAACTGCCTTGCCTGAATAACATAAAGATAGCCAAGAACTATCTGAATGAGAAAGAGATTAAGGTTCTCAATAATATCGTCTCTGGATATTTTGACTTTGCGGAAATCATGGCATTGGAGCATAAGCCGGTCTATATGATGGACTATGTAAAGCAACTTGATTCCATCCTGATGTCAACGGGTCGCCCCTTGCTTCAAGGAACAGGTTGTGTCAGTCATGAGGAAGCCATGGAGAAGGCACTGGAACTGATCAAGTCTGCCAAAAAGCCCATGATCATGTAAACCATTAACTTAATATTTTTAACATTGATACCGGAAACCTCTGCTGCGCTCGGGTTGCTTCCTACTGCGTAAATCTTACGGCCTGTTCTTGTCCACTTCATAAAGAAGAAGAAAATCACATAACAGACAATGATCACCCAGATAACGGCGTTGATTCCCAGAACCTTGGTCGTTGCAAAGTTCTTGAAGCTGCCAAGTGCTGCTGCGCCTGCCCAGTCACCGCCATTGGATACAAGATATCCCATGGCACGGAATACATACATAAAGCCCATTGTTGCGATGATCGGAGGTACATCTGCTCTGGA
>SFXD01000016.1 GCA_004559785.1 bacterium
CTTTCTCAAAAGAACCTTCGCCAGGATTATACTCAAGTAGATCCTGTTGTGAAGGAGGCTATCAAAATTCTGCAGAAAGCGGCTGAAAACAAAGGTGAACTTACCGGTGTGCCGACGGGTTACCGCAAGTTGGACGAGATAACGGCTGGTTGGCAAGCGAGTGACCTTGTAATCATAGCCGGTCGTCCGGCCATGGGTAAGACCGCATTTGCCCTCTCTCTGGCAAAGAATATAGCGGTAGACTACAATATACCGATTGCCTTTTTCTCTCTTGAGATGAACAACGTGCAGCTTGTAAACCGTCTGATATCCAATGTCTGCTCCGTTCCAGGCAGTAAGATAATGAACGGTCAGCTCTCGCAAGACGAGTGGTCACGCTTCGACAACAACATCGGTCGCCTCATGGGTGCGCCCCTTTATGTCGATGATACTCCCGGTCTCTCCGTTTTTGAACTACGCACAAAAGCACGTCGTCTTGTGCGCGAGAAAGGCGTTAAGGTGATAATGATAGATTACCTGCAGCTGATGAACGCTAACGGTATGAAGTTCAACAGTCGTCAAGAGGAGGTGTCAACTATATCACGCTCCTTGAAGGGGTTAGCCAAAGAACTTGATATTCCAATCATAGCTCTCTCTCAGTTATCGCGTGCCGTAGAGCAGCGTCCGGGTGAAGATGGCAAACGTCCGCAACTCTCTGACCTCCGCGAGTCTGGTGCCATAGAGCAGGATGCTGACATGGTGCTGTTTGTACACCGTCCGGAATATTATCATATAGATGTGGACGCTAACGGCAACAGTCTCAAGGGCATGGCCCTTATATGCATAGCCAAGCACCGTAAAGGAGCCACGAAAGACATCACCCTTTCATTCAAGGGCGAATACACACGCTTTGCCAATCCCGAGGAGCTCGACCCTTACGACACAGCCTCGGGCGGCGGCACCATACGCAGCTCTGGGTTAAATCAGCCCTTCTCCCCAGAAGATGACCCACTTGGGGGAGGTCCGATATCCAATGATGTGCCGTATTAGTGGAAAATTAAGAAACCTAAAATCCGCAACTAATATTGATGCTGACTAATTTTGCAGTTTGCTTCTCCATCTGACGATAGTCTTGCCACTACAGACGTGATTATGCATGGGTTATGCCCAGCTTCCCCTTACCCCGTCAAGCATTACAGGGGCTTTATGCTGCCGTTTACCCGCGAATTCGGTTTCTTAGCCGTCAGTGAATCCAAAAGGGGTCTGATATAATTTATTGTCCGTGTAGATATTCTGCTGATAGTGCCTTGCCGTCCTTATCCACTTGGCTGGCATGCTGATAAACTTGAATACGAAGGCTTTGATGCGGCTGGTCTTCTTTAGTCCGAAGCCATTGTTCATGTCATCGAAGATGCGTTCTTTGCCGCTTGCCACAAGCAAGAACTTTTTGTTGCTCAGGAACTTATAAACAAAGTTAAAATCAAAGTATTGCGGAATTTAGGTCATGAGAAAATTGTTAGCTTGCATTGTTTTGTTGTTGGCCTCGCATGACGTATGTCGTGCAGCCTTCGAGGTGCGACGGCTTAGGGTGGAACACATGGAGAACCCTCAGGCTGTAGATGTCAGGGTTCCACGAATGTCTTGGGTGAACGAGTGCCCTTCTGGAGAGAGAGGTCAGCGGCAGACCGCCTACCGTATCGTGGTGGCTGTCGACACTGCGGACATGGCTCGGGGCGTATACATGTGGGACTCGGGCAAGGTGAAGTCCGGCGAGTCGCACCTGGTGCCATACGCAGGCCCGTCGCTTGCCCCCATGACTACCTACCATTGGAAGGTGATGACGTGGGACGCTAAGGGGAAGCCTTCACCCTGGAGCGAAACGGCATGCTGGACGATGGGACTGCCTGACGACAAGTGGACTGCCCGCTGGATCTCTGCACCCGATTACGGCGGGCGCGCACCTCTGATGAGGAAGGCTTTCAAGGTCAGGAGCGGACTTTCCGGCGCTCGCATGGTGATATGCGGGTTGGGGTATCACGAACTGTACGTCAACGGCGCGAGGGTCGACGACGACTGCCTCGTCCCTAACCTGTCCAACTATGCCAGGCGGCGCGACCTCGACAAGCACGCCATTGCCCTCGACGGCAACTTCTGCGGATACAGGGTCCTCTACCTCGGCCGCGACGTGCTGGGCAGCCTCAGGGAGGGCGACAACGTGCTGGGAGTCGTCCTGGGCAACGGGTTCTACATCCCCGACAAGGGCATCGCAAGCACGTTCGGGCAACTGTGCCTCAGGATGCAGCTGCACCTGACGTACTCCGACGGCAGCACCGAGGTGGTGCAGACGGACGACACGTGGCAGGCACGTCCTTCAGCCATAATGTACGACGGTGTCTATCAGGGGGAACTCTACGACGCACGCATGGAGACTCCGGGATGGGCCACTACCGACTCTCCACGCGAGGGATGGGACCAGGCCAAGGTGGTTGGCGGTCCAGACGGTGCCGTGATGTCCGCCCAGACCTCACCCTCCGACAAGGTCACCGAGGTGCTGCAGCCCGTCAGGTTCAAGGCCGTGGGCGACAAGGCGTACGAGGTAGACTTCGGCAAGGAGATATCCGGATGGATCCGCCTCAGGGACATCCGGGGCAAGGCAGGCGACACGGTAAGGGTGGACTTCGAGTGCGAGTCGCCACAAGGCATACAGAGGTACGTCCTCAAGGGCGGAGGAGCGGAGGAATATGCGCCAAGGTTCACGTGGTTCGTCTTCCGCAAGGCACGCATCACGGGCGTCGGGCTTGCCAGGGAGAACGTTCAGGCAGAGGCGGTCAACACGGATGTACCCATAGATGCCGAGTTCGTATGCTCCAACCCCCTCTATAACGATATCAACGCCATCTGGCGACGTTCGCAGACCGACAACATGCACGGGTGCGTGCCGAGCGACTGCCCCCACCGCGAGCGACTGCCATACACGGGCGACGGACAGGCGGCGGCAGAGACCGTCATGCTCAACTACGATGCGGCTGCGTTCTATGCCAAATGGCTCAGGGACATACGCGACAGCCAGAACGCCGAGACCGGCTACGTGCCCAACGGCTCGCCATGGGAGCCCGGATGTGGAGGCGGCGTGGCATGGGGTGCAGCCATGTGCGTCATACCATGGCAATACTTCGTGCAGTACGGCGACACGGCCACGCTGCGGTCCAACTACGATGCAATGAAGGCGCAGATGAGGCACATGTACACATGGCTCACGCCTGAGGGCACCATGTTCCAGAAGAAGACCAACCACGGCACCAACGACGTGTCCTACTGGCTCAACCTCGGCGACTGGTGCCCGCCAGCCGACCTTCCGCGCGAGGAACTTGTGCACACCTTCTACTGCTGGCTCTGCTCCGGCTACACGGCACGTGCCGCCAGGGTGCTCGGGCACACGGACGACGCAGCCTTCTACGCCGCCAAGGCAGATGCCCTATGGCAGGCTTTCCACAGGGCGTTCTACGACCCCGCAGCCAAGTCCTACGGCAAGGGTGGCAGCAACGTCTACGCCCTGCACATGGGAGTCCCTGCCGACAGGCTCGACGACGTTCGCTCTACGCTCCGCAGGGAGATAATGGAGGACAACAAGGGGCACATCAACACGGGATTCCTTGCCACGAAGTATTTCTTCGAGACTCTCTCCGACGCAGGGCTTGACGACGTGGCACATACCGTGATGAACAAGCGCGACTTCCCCAGCTACGGATGGTGGATAGAGCAGGGTGCCACCACTACCTGGGAGCAATGGGACGGCGGCAATTCGCACAACCACCCCATGTTCGGCAGCGGGCTGACGTGGTTCTACCGCAGGCTTGCCGGCGTAGAGGCGGACGAGTCCAAGCCAGGATACAGGCACTTCGTGGTCGACCCGCGACTGCCCGAGGGTCCGTTCGGCGTGAAATACTCCAAGCAGACACCCTACGGGAGGCTTTCGTTGCAAGCCGTGCAGGATGCGGCTGGAAGGCAGTTGGAACTCACCGTCCCCGTAGGCTGCGAATGCACCTTGAAGATGCCTCTCGCCAACGGAATCCTCGAGTCGGGCAAGCCCCTGCGCAAGGCTAAGGGCATCGGACTCGTACCTTCGGCCAACGACAGCATATACGTGTTGCTGGGGCAGGGCACCTACTCGTTCGAGATACCCTCCGCACAATGTCCCCCCAGTGGCGAAGCCGCCATGCAGGTCGTCGACCGGGCACTGAGCAACGCATCCTCACAGGCTCTCGTGCTTGCCAAGGCGATGGAGGACAGGAAGGACCTCCTGCCACGCACGTACGAGCGCGGAGCGTACCGCACAGAGACCTGCCGGTGGTGGACCTCGGGCTTCTTTCCCGGCACGCTGTGGCTGCTGAGCGAGCACTTCCCCGACAATCCCGGGCTGCGACGCTATGCCGAGCTCTTCACCAAGAGGGTGGAGCCCGTACGCCACGGCACCACCACCCACGACGTGGGCTTCATGCTCCAGTGCAGCTACGGGCAGGCTTTCCGCATTACGGGCGACAGCGCATACCTGCCTCCCCTGTCCGAGGGCGCGGCACACCTGGCAGCTCGCTTCATGCCCGCCCCCGGGGTGATACTCTCGTGGAACAGGAGCAGGAGGTGGCGCAACCCCGTCATCATAGACAACATGATGAACCTCGAGCTCCTGGAGGAGGTGGGCAAGAGGGAGTCTAACCAGCGATACCTGCAGATAGCCGACAGCCACGCAACCACCACCATGCGCAACCACTACCGCAACGACTTCTCCACATGGCACGTGGTGGACTACGATGAGGCGAGCGGGGAGGTCATCAAGCGTACCACGGCACAGGGCTGCGCCGACGACAGCGACTGGGCGCGTGGGCAGGCATGGGGGTTGTACGGCTACGTGATGATGTACAGGGAGACCTCAGACAGCCGCTACCTCCAGCATGCCGTCAACGTCGCCCGTTACCTGACGTCCAGGACCAACCAGCCTGCCGACGCCATACCCTATTGGGACTACGACGCCCCCGACATTCCCTTCGCCATGCGCGACGCTTCCTCCGCCGCCATCATGGCATCTGCCCTGCTCGACCTGGCGCAGTACACCAAGGGCAGCGAGTCACGCAGGTGGCTCCGCCATGCCTGGAGGATAATCCTTTCCCTGTCCTCGCCAGCCTACACCGCCCCGGCAGGCGAGAACGGAGGCTTCATCCTCATGCACTGCACGGGCAATCTTCCCGGCAACTCCGAGATGGACGTACCCCTCACGTATGCCGACTACTATTACGTCGAGGCCCTCCTGAAGATGCAGCGTCACTTGAGCGATGAGCGATGAGCCGTGAGCAATGAGCAATGAGCAGCCCCCCAGTCCCCCTGTCGTAGGGGGGCTTTTTTTGGCAATGAGAGGTGAGTTGTGAGCAACGAGCAGTCTTACACGAGGTAAGACCATACACATGGCAGATTTCACCATAAATAAATGTCGCCGAACAATCTCATTCGCTCGGGAGAGCTGGAGCATGCTCCGCTCTCCACTCACTCATTTGGCTGTCGCCGAATTCCTCCTTGCAAGGCATAATCCATGCAAGCATGGCTTCTGCGCTCTCCACTCACTCATTTGGCTGTCGCCGAATTCCTACTTGCAAGGCATAATCCAAACAAGTTTGGCTTCTGCGCTTGCTTCGTTCGTCATTTCAATTATTTGGCTTCGCCGAACAATCTCATTCGCTCGGGAGAGCTGGAGCAAGCTCCGCTCTCCACTCACTCATTTCAATTATTTCAATTATTTCAGTCGAAAATGGACACGCACATTCAGCAAGATGAAAATCTCAACATAAAATCCGACTGAAAATGGTAAACGAAAAATTATATATGGTCGCTGCGCTCAAAATCTCTACAGAAAATCTCGGCAGAAAATCCCTACGAAATAGACTCGTAGCTCATGGCTCATGGCTCATTGCTCATCGCCAAAAAAGCCCCCCTAAACAGGGGGGCTGTGGGGTCTGCTCATGGCTCATGGCTCATGGCTTAGAACTCTGCGTTCCTCGGCGTGCGTGGGAAGGGAATAACGTCGCGTATGTTCTGCATGCCGGTGACGAAGAGGATGAGGCGCTCGAACCCGAGTCCGAAGCCTGCGTGGGGGCAGCTGCCGTACTTGCGCGTGTCCAGGTACCAGGTCATGTCCTTCATGGGTATGCCGCGCGACTCTATCTCGCCCATCAGCTTGTCGTAGCTCTCCTCGCGGACGCTGCCGCCGATGATCTCGCCTATGCTGGGGAAGAGGACGTCGGTGCCCTGCACGGTCTGCTCCATCTGCTTGCCGTCGAGGACGGGCTTCTCGTCGTCTATCTTCATGTAGAAAGCCTTGATTTTCTTTGGGTAGTGCGTCATGATGACGGGCTTCCTGAAGTATTCCTCCACCAGGTAGCGTTCGTGCTCGCTGGCGAGGTCGTCGCCCCACTGGCATGGGAACTCGAACTTCCTGCCTGCCTTGATGGCTTCCTGCAGGATGCGTATGCCCTCGGTGTAGGGCAGGCGTACGAAGTCCTCATTGATTACGCCCTGCAGACGCTCGATGAGTCCCTTGTCCACCATCTTGTTGAGGAACTCCAGGTCGTCGCGGCAGTTGTCGAGGGCCCAGCGGACACAATACTTGATGAAGTCCTCTTCGAGGTCCATCAGTTCTTCGAGGTCCATGAAAGCCACCTCGGGCTCTATCATCCAGAACTCTGCCAGGTGGCGCGGGGTGTTGCTGTTCTCGGCGCGGAAGGTGGGACCGAAGGTGTAGATGGCTCCGAGTGCTGTGGCCCCGAGCTCGCCTTCCAGTTGTCCGGACACGGTGAGCGAGGTCTGCTTGCCGAAGAAGTCGTCGGTGTAGATGATGTTGCCGTTCTCGTCCTTGCGCAGGTCGTAGAGGTTCTTGGTGGTCACCTGGAACATCTGTCCTGCCCCCTCGCAGTCGCTGGCCGTGATGAGCGGCGTGTGGAAGTAGAAGTATCCGTGCTGGTGGAAGTAGGTGTGTATGGCCATCGCCATGTTGTGGCGTATGCGCAGTATTGCGCCGAAGGTGTTGGTCCTGGGGCGCAGGTGTGCCACGGTGCGTAGGTACTCCCAGCTGGCACCCTTCTTCTGCAGTGGGTAGGTGTTGTCGCAGTCGCCCAGTATCTGGATGTCCTGTGCCTGTATCTCCACGTTCTGTCCGGCTGCTGGGCTTTCGACGAGCTTGCCCGTCACGCTGAGGCATGCTCCGGTGGTGATGCGCCGCAGGGTGTCGGCGTCGAACTTGTCGTCGTCGCCCACTATCTGCACGTTCTTGATGGTGCTGCCGTCGTTGAGGGCTATGAAGAAGATGCCCTTGCTGCCTCGCTTGCTGCGCACCCATCCCTTGACGAGTGCGGTGCCCTCCATGTCCCTGTATTCGGGCAGTGCCCTGTACTCCTCTGCCGTGAGGGCGAGGAGGTCAGATATCCTGATTCGTTTCATCGTGTGCTTGTGTAATTATGTAATTGTGAACAAGTTTGCTTTATGCCTGTGTTCTCTCTCTCATTCGAATGCGCCCATCCTGAGCATACTTACCTCCTTCTCGGTCAGGAATCGCCAGTCGCCGCGTCGTACGTTCTTCTTGGTGAGTCCGGCGAAGAACACCCTGTCGAGCTTCATCACCCGGTAGCCGAGGCTCTCGAAGATGCGCCTTACGATGCGGTTGCGCCCGGAGTGGATCTCTATGCCCACCTGCTTGCGGTCGGTCTCGCTGGCATACTCGATGGCGTCGGCGTGTATCTCGCCGTCCTCCAGGGTGATGCCGTCGGCTATGAGCCGCATGTCGGCTGCGGTGACGTTCTTGTCGAGCCAGACGTGGTATATCTTCTTCTTCATGTACTGCGGGTGCGTCAGCTTGCTGGCGAGTTCGCCGTCGTTGGTCAGCAGCAGTACGCCCGTGGTGTTGCGGTCGAGCCTGCCTACGGGGTATATGCGCTCGCGGCATGCGCCCTTGACGAGGTCCATGACGGTCTTGCGGTTCTGTGGGTCGTCGCTGGTGGTGACGTAGTCCTTTGGCTTGTTGAGCAGGACGTAAACCTTCTTCTCGATGCTTACGAGCTGGTCGTGGAAGAGTACCGTGTCGGAGCGTTTCACCTTGGTGCCCAGTTCGGTCACTATCTGCCCGTTGACGCTGACCACTCCTGCGGATATGAAGTCGTCGGCCTCGCGCCTGCTGCATACCCCTGCGTTGGCGAGGTACTTGTTGAGGCGTATGGGCTCTTCGGGGTCTATGTGCGTCGACTTGTACTCTATCTGCTTCTTCATGCTGTACTTGGCATGTGGGTTGTAGTCGGCGGTACGTGGGCGTCTTTGCTGCTGGTATGGTGCTCCCGGATGGCGGTGCTGCTGCTGCCTGGGCTGGTAGCCTCCCTCACGCTGCTGGTATGGTGCTCCTGCCTGCCGTGGCTGCCTTGGCTGGTAGCCACCCTCTCGCTGTTGCCTTGGCTGGTAGCCACCCTCACGCTGCTGCCTTGGCTGGTAGCCTCCCTCGCGTGGCTGGTAGCCTCCCTGTGCGTACCTTGGCCTTGGCTGGTAGCCTCCCTCGCGTGGTGCGGTATTCCTGTATGTAGTGGTGCGTGCCTGTCCGTCCGCGCTTGCGCTGAAGGCTGCGCTCCTGCTGATGCGTGGGCGTGGCGTCCTGCCTCCGCCCGTGGCATTGTATCTGTAGTCTTTCCTGTAGTTGCCGTTTTCTCCTGCTGGGGTGTAGCCATCCCGGCTACTGCCCTCATTCTCCTGGAACTTCTCCTTCCAGAGTTCGTCTTCTGTCGTCATGATGGTTGTAAGAATGAAAAGTGTTTTGTGTTTGTTTTCCTTGTGCCGTCCCGTTTGCCTGCCGCCATGCCGTCCACGCATCGTAGCGTGCGTGTGGGTGGTGAGAAGGTGGGGGCTGGCTTATTTCCCTGATATTATAATATGTATGTACGTGTATGCGTGTGGGTCTTCCCCTTCGCCTCTTTGCTCTCTTTACCTCTTAGGCTTTCTTTTGTCTCTCTTTGTCTCTTTGTCTCTTTGTCTCTTTGTCTCTTTGTCTCTCTTAGCCCCCTACAATCCCGTATAGGAATGTGGCGTGATGCGCCTTAGTTCGGACTTCACGTCCTGGCTGACGTCCAGGCCCTCGATGAAGTCCCTGATGGTCTTCTCGTCTATGGCCTTTCCCGTGCGCGTTAGGGCCTTCAGTGCCTCGTAGGGGTGAGGGTAAGCCTCCCGTCGCAGGATGGTCTGTATAGCCTCAGCCACCACGGCCCAGCAATTGTCGAGGTCGCGGTTGATGGCATCCTGGTTGAGGACGAGCTTCCGCAGTCCCTTGAGTGTGCTGTGGAGGCTGATGAGCGTATGCCCGAGGGGAACCCCCACGTTGCGCAGCACGGTGCTGTCGGTGAGGTCTCGCTGGAGCCGGCTGACGGGCAGTTTCTGGCTCAGGTGCGAGAAGATGGCGTTGGCTAAGCCGAGGTTGCCCTCGCTGTTCTCGAAGTCGATGGGGTTCACCTTGTGCGGCATTGCGCTGGAGCCCACCTCGCCTGCCTTGATTTTCTGCCGGAAGTATTCCATGCTGACGTATTGCCAGAAGTCCCTGTCGAGGTCGATGATGATGGTGTTGATGCGCTTGAGGGCGTCGAAGACTGCCCCGAGGCAGTCGTAGTTGCTGATTTGCGTGGTGTACTCCTCCCTTTCGAGTCCGAGCCTGTCAGCCACGAAGCGTGCGCCGAACTGCCTCCAGTCGTACTCGGGATAAGCCACGTGGTGGGCGTTGAAGTTGCCCGTTGCCCCTCCGAACTTGGCTGTTATGGGGCATTGGCGGAGTATTCCGAGCTGCTTCCTGAGCCTGTATGCGAAGACCATCACCTCCTTGCCCAGGCGGGTGGGGCTGGCAGGCTGCCCGTGTGTCTTTGCCAGCATGGGTACGTCCTTCCATTCCTCGGCGTATTCGGTCAGCTGGGCTATGAGTTCCTCCACGAGGGGGTAGTATGCGTTGTCCAGGGCCTCCTTGAGGCTGAGTGGCACGCTGGTGTTGTTGATGTCCTGGCTGGTAAGCCCGAAGTGTATGAATTCCTTGTATTCCTCCAGTCCGCCGATGGCGTCGAACCTTTCCTTGATGAAGTATTCCACGGCCTTGACGTCGTGGTTGGTGACGGCCTCAATGTCCTTCACCCGTGCGGCGTCGTCCTCGGAGAAGTCCCTGTAGATGTCCCTGAGCCTTGGCAAGACGTCCTTTGGGAAGCCTGCCAGCTGCGGCAGCGGCAGTTCGCAGAGCGAGATGAAATACTCTATTTCCACCCTTACCCTATAGCGTATCAGGGCATATTCCGAGAAGTACTCCGACAGGGGCTCTGTCTTCGTGCGGTAGCGTCCGTCGATGGGCGAGATTGCTGTCAACAAGTTGAGGTTCATAGCAAAAAATATATATATTTTATGTATTAATTATCCATTTTTAGGCTGCAAAGGTAAGTAATTTTTTTAACTTGGGAAACAAAACGCATGAAAAATATGCTCATTACTTGCCATTCTCCGCCTCCTTGACCTTGCGGAAGAGGTCGGATGCGAAGATGAAGGAGTTCAGCCTCTCGTTGGTGCTGGACATAATCTGGTCCTTGCTGCCCTGCCATTCCTTGTGCCCCTCGTAGATGTAAATGATGTTCTCTCCGATGCCCATCACGGAATTCATATCGTGGGTGTTGATGATGGTGGTCATGTCGTACTCGTGCGTTATGCTGTGTATCAGTTCGTCGATGACGATGCTCGTCTTTGGGTCGAGCCCGGAGTTGGGCTCGTCGCAGAAGAGGTACTTGGGGTTGAGCGCGATGGCCCGTGCAATGGCGACGCGTTTCTGCATGCCGCCGCTGATCTCGCCGGGGAACTTGTCCTCGGCACCCTGCAGGTTGACCCTCTCCAGGCAGAACTTCGCCCTGCGTATGCGGTCCGCCTCGTTGTCGTCGGAGAACATGTCCAGCGGGAACATCACGTTCTCCAGCACCGACATGGAGTCAAACAGTGCCGCGCTCTGGAATATCATGCCCATCTCGCGCCGTATGAGCACCTTCTCCCTCTTGGTCATCCTGACGAAGTCGCGCCCGTCGTAGAGTATCTCGCCCGAGGAAGGCTCGAAGAGCCCCACGATGTTCTTCATCAGCACGGTCTTTCCGCTACCGCTCTGCCCGATGATGAGGTTTGTCTTGCCGTCCTCGAAAACGGCGTTGATGTCCTTTAGCACGTCCTTGTCCTCGAAGGACTTGTACAAGTGTCTGAGTTCTATCATGAGAGCAATTTCGTTAGGAATATGTCGGCGAACAGAATGAGCATGCTGCTGCGCACCACTGCGTCCGTGCTGGCCTTGCCTACCTCGAAGGAGCCTCCCTCGACGGTGTATCCGTAGTATGAGCTGACGCTGGAGATGATGAAGGCAAACACGAAGCTCTTGATGACGGACATCCAGATGAACCATTGGTTGAAGTCGTGCAGCAGTCCTATGGTGAGGTCGTCCACCGTGATGACCCCTATGAGAGCCGTGGCGTATGCCCCGACGAACCCCGACGTCATGCTGAAGACGACCAGGAAGGGAATCATGGTCATCATGCCCGCTATCTTGGGCAGAATGAGGAAGGATGCCGAGTTGACCCCCATTATCTCCAGTGCGTCTATCTGCTGCGTGACACGCATGGTGCCCACCTCGGAGGCTATGTTGCTGCCTACCTTGCCCGAGAGAATCAGGCACATGATGCTGGACGAGAACTCCAGCAGCATTATCTCACGCGTGGTGTAGCCCGTGGTGAAGTTTGGCATCCAGGGGCTCTGTATGTTCAGCTTGATCTGTATGCAGATGACGGCTCCTATGAAGAAGGATATCAGCAGCACGATGCCTATGGAGTCTACTCCCAGCTGTGCCATCTCCTTCACGTACTGCTTGAGGAACATGCGCCATCTCTCGGGCAGGCTGAAGGTGCGCCCCATCAGTTGCAGATACCTGCCAAAGGCTGCTATGCCATTTACTATAAACATATGCGTATACCGGTTTATGGGGTACAAAAGTACGCAATTTATCCTAAAAAACGTTATTTGATGCGGCAGTTTTTACCATTTTTCGTATTTTTGCAGAAAAATTGACAAGATGTGCCCGTCAGGGCATGCGAAAAACGAGAGGAACCGTAACATGGAATCTACTGACGAACGGCATGAAGGCACGGCCGCAGCCCAGGAGGCGAGCCCGGGGGGGCTGGTGCTGAGGAGCGAGGGGCTGGTGAAGGTGTATGGCAAGAGGACGGTGGTGAACAACGTCAGCTTCAACGTACGGCAGGGGGAGATAGTGGGGCTGCTGGGTCCCAACGGGGCAGGGAAGACCACCTCCTTCTACATGACCACGGGGCTGGTGATACCCAACGCAGGGCACATATTCCTGGGCGACGAGGAGATTACCAAGCTGCCCGTATACCAGAGGGCGCGCAGGGGCATAGGCTACCTGGCTCAGGAGGCAAGCGTGTTCCGCAAGATGAGCGTGGAGGACAACATTGCCAGCGTGCTGGAGATGACGGGCAAGCCCAGGGCTTACCAGAGGGAGAAGCTGGAGAGCCTGATAGCGGAGTTCCGCCTGCAGAAGGTGAGGAGGAACCTGGGCGACCAGCTCTCGGGAGGCGAGCGCAGGCGGACGGAGATAGCACGCTGCCTGGCGATAGACCCCAAGTTCATCATGCTGGACGAACCCTTCGCCGGCGTAGACCCCATAGCCGTGGAGGACATACAGTACATCGTGTGGAAGCTGAAGAGGAAGAACATCGGCGTGCTCATCACCGACCATAACGTGGAGGAGACCCTGTGCATCACCGACCGCGCTTACATGCTCTTCGAGGGACAGATACTCTTCAAGGGCACGCCGCAGTACCTGGCAGGGAACGAGACCGTGAGGGCAAAGTACCTGACGAACAGCTTCGTGCTGAGGATGAAGGACTTCGAGCAGATGGACAGGGAAAGGTCGGCGGAAGGCTGAGAGGCTCCGGGGCTGCCTTCAGGCGGAGGGAGGACGCATCCCCCAAGCCCGCGGCGCATCACTCCCCCGGACGTTTATGCCCACGGAGGAAAAGATTTGCGCGGCTGGCTTGCGAAATATGAATTATTTTTCGTACCTTTGCACGCTCAAACATAATTTATGCGTTGCATCAGGCATGGATGCAGGCAACAGGGAACAATAAACACATACACAAGACAAGAAGATGAATATTTCGTTTGAAAAAGCAGACAACGTGAACGCCTTGCTCACGGTAACACTGGAGAAGGCTGACTATGAGGACAAGGTAAAGGCAGCACTGAAGGACTTCGGCAAGAAGGCCAACATGCCGGGCTTCCGCCCCGGACATGCCCCGATGGCTATCCTGAAGAAACGCTTCGGCACGGAAATCCTGGCAGAGCAGGTGAACAAGATACTCGGCCAGGAACTGTACAAATACATCCACGACCAAAAGCTGAACATCCTGGGCGAGCCTATGCCCAACGAGGAGAAGACTCCCGCCGTAGACTTCGAGACAATGGAGACGTTCTCCTTCGCCTTCGACGTGGCACTGGCCCCGGAGTTCGACGCAAGGATAACGGCAGAGGACAAGCTGCCATACTACACCATCTCAGTGGACGACGCCATGGTCGACCAGCAGGTGCAGGCATACTGCCAGCGCGGCGGCAAGCACGTCAACGTGGACTCGTACGAACCGAAGGACATGGTGAAGGGCTGCCTGACCGAGCTTGACGAGCAGGGCAACGCCAAGGAAGGCGGCATACAGGTGGAGAAGGCCGTCATGCTGCCCGACTATATGAAGGACGAGGACGAGAAGGGCAAGTTCGCCGGAGCAAAGGTGGACGACGTCATCGTCATCAACCCTGCAAGGGCATACGGCGACAGCGACGTGGAACTCTCGTCGCTGCTGAACGTGAGCAAGGAGGAGGCTGCCAACGTGAAGTCGGACTTCAGCCTGCAGATTGCCGAGATTACGCGGTACGAGGCAGCGGCATTGGACCAGGCTCTGTTCGACATGGTGCTGGGCGAGGGTGCCGTAAGCTCTGAGGAAGAGTTCCGCGCCAAGATAGCCGAGGATATGGGCAAGAGCTTCCAGGCCGACAGCCAGTACAAGTTCCTGCAGGACCTGCGCGCCTACCTCGTGGCAAGGATAGGGGAGGTGCAGTTCCCCGAGGCTGCCCTGAGGCGCATCATGAAGTCCAACTACCCCGACAAGGACGACGAGTACATCGAGAAGAACTTCGCTCCAAGCCTGAAGGAACTGCTGTGGCACCTGATAAAGGAACAGCTCTCCGACCAGTTCGAGGTGAAGGTGGAGCAGGCAGACGTGCTGGAAACGGCCAAGTCGTTCGCCAGGATGCAGTTCGCCCAGTATGGCATGACGAACCTCCCCGACGACGTGCTCGCCAAGTATGCCACCGAGATGCTCAACGACAAGAAGCAGGTGGAGAACCTCGTGGCCCGCACCGAGGAAACGAAGATAGCACAGAAGGTGAGGGAGACCGCTGCCATCGAGGAGAAGACCGTCTCGCTGGAGGAGTTCAACAAGCTCTTCGAGGAGGAACAGAAAGCAGAATGATACGTAATATATATATATGACCGCGCACGCATGCGGACTATAATAAAATAATTTGTGTTGGGACAGTTCGTCACCGGGCTGTCCCAATTTAGCCACATAAAAGGGAAACGAATCATGAACGACGACTTCAAGAAATATGCCACCAGGCATCGGGGTATCAGCAGCATGGTGCTCGACGACGTAGTAAGGGTGCAGAACCAATACCTCAACCCATATATCCTGGAGGAGAGGCAGCTCAACGTCACCCAGATGGATGTCTTCAGCCGACTGATGATGGACAGGATCATCTTCCTCGGGACGCAGATTGACGAGTATACGGCAAACACGCTGCAGGCGCAGCTGCTGTACCTGGACAGCGTCGACCCCGGCAAGGACATCAGCATCTACATCAACAGCCCCGGCGGAAGCGTTAACGCAGGACTCGGGATTTACGACACCATGCAGTTCGTCAGCAGCGACGTGGCTACCATCTGTACCGGAATGGCGGCAAGCATGGCGGCCGTACTGCTCGTGGCTGGTGCCGAGGGCAAGCGCAGCGCACTGACCCACAGCAGGGTGATGATACACCAGCCCATGGGAGGCGTGCAGGGACAGGCAAGCGACATAGAGATTACCGCACGCGAGATACAGAAACTGAAGAAGGAACTCTATACTATCATCGCCAACCACTCGCACACCGACTTCGACAAGGTGTGGGCCGACAGCGACAGGGACTACTGGATGACGTCGCAGGAGGCTAAGGAATACGGCATGATAGACAGGGTGCTGACCAACAGGCAATAACAACAACGGAAAGGACACAAGCAGATGGCAAACCAGAGGAAACAGGACACATGCAGCTTCTGTGGCAGGAAGGCCAGTGACGTGAAGATGCTCATTGCGGGACTGGACGGAAAGATATGCGAGGAGTGTGCCAAGCAGGCATACGAGATTGCGGAGAAGAATCTCAGGGCGCAAATGTTCAGCAGAGCCTTTACCTCCATAGACAGCGTGCCCAAGCCTCACGAGATAAAGGCTTACCTCGACCAGTATGTGATAGGACAGGACGATGCCAAGAGATACCTGGCAGTGTCCGTGTACAACCACTACAAGAGGCTGTGCCACCCCAAGGACGACGACGGGGTGGAGATAGAGAAGAGCAACATTATCATGGTGGGCTCCACAGGAACGGGCAAGACCCTGCTGGCAAGGACGATAGCCAGGTTGCTGGACGTGCCCTTCACCATAGTGGACGCCACGGTATTCACCGAGGCAGGATACGTGGGCGAGGACGTGGAGAGCATACTGAGCCGACTGCTGCAGGTGGCGGAGTTCAACGTCGAGAGCGCACAGAGGGGCATTGTCTTCATCGACGAAATCGACAAGATAGCACGCAAGAGCGACAACCCAAGCATCACGCGCGACGTGAGCGGAGAGGGCGTGCAGCAGGGATTGCTCAAACTGCTGGAAGGCTCCGTCGTCAACGTGCCGCCAAAGGGCGGACGAAAGCATCCCGATCAGGAATACATCAAGGTGGATACCCGCAACATTCTCTTCATCTGCGGAGGCGCCTTCGACGGCATCGAGAAGAAGATTGCACAGCGGCTCAACACGCACGTCGTGGGGTACAACAGCGTGCAGAACATGCAGAAGATTGACTCCAAGGACCTGATGAAGTACGTCGTGCCGCAGGACCTGAAGAGCTTCGGGCTGATACCCGAGATAATAGGCCGACTGCCGGTGCTGACATACCTCAACCCACTGGACAGGACGGCGTTGCGCAAGATACTCACCGAGCCTAAGAATTCCATAGTGAAGCAGCAGAAGAAACTCTTTGCCATAGACGGCATCGACCTTCAGTTCGAGCCCGAGGCACTGGAGTACATAGTAGACAAGGCCGTGGAGTGCAAGCTCGGGGCAAGGGGGCTTCGCAGCATCATGGAGAGCGTCATGATCGACGCACAGTTCGACGCTCCTTCGGGCGACGACAAGACACTCGTCATAACGGCCGACTATGCAAGGGCGCAGATAGGGAAAACACAGCAACTGGCATCTTAAATACATAGCCAGCTGCAAGGAAATGGGGAGGACAAGCGGATTGCCCTCCCTTTTTTTATGGCAAGTCCGCAATTTATGTGAAAAAGATTTTGCACATTCAAAAAAAACATTATATCTTTGTAAGGCTTAAATATCAAGAAAGGCCAATTATGAGTGGTATGAATCTTGCAGAACAACTGAAACACTACTTCGGTTTCGACACATTCAAGGGCGACCAGGAGAGCATAATACGCAACGTGCTCGAAGGGCGCGACACTTTCGTGCTTATGCCCACGGGAGGAGGCAAGTCGCTGTGCTACCAGTTGCCTGCATTGATCATGGAGGGTACCGCCATCGTCATATCGCCCTTGATAGCCTTGATGAAGAACCAGGTGGATGCCATAAGGCAGGTAAGCGAGGACGACGGCATAGCGCATTTCCTGAACTCCTCGCTGACAAAGACGCAGACGGACGAGGTGAAGCGTGACGTGCGCTCGGGCAGGACAAAGTTGCTCTACGTGGCACCAGAGACACTGACAAAGGAGGAGAACGTGGACTTCCTGACATCCGTCAAGATATCGTTCTATGCCGTGGACGAGGCTCATTGCATCTCCGAGTGGGGACATGACTTCCGCCCGGAATACAGGCGCATACGACCCATTGTCAACCAGATAGGCAACGCACCCATCATAGCCCTAACCGCCACCGCAACGGACAAGGTGAGGGGAGACATCAAGAAGAACCTCGGGATGCCGGATGCTGACGAGTTCAGGAGCTCGTTCAACAGGCCTAACCTCTACTACGAGATACGCCCGAAGACAAAGGACGTGGACAAGGACATCATACGCTTCATACTGCAGAACAAGGGCAAGAGCGGAATCGTATACTGCCTCAGCCGCAAGAAGGTGGAGGAACTCGCCGAGATTCTGCGTGCCAACAGGATAAACGCAAGGGCGTACCATGCTGGCATGGACTCGCAGGCAAGGAGCACCACGCAGGACGACTTCCTGATGGAGAGGATAGACGTAATAGTGGCAACCATAGCGTTCGGCATGGGTATAGACAAGCCCGACGTGAGGTACGTCATACACTACGACATACCCAAGAGCCTGGAGGGGTACTACCAAGAGACCGGAAGGGCAGGAAGGGATGGAGGAGAGGGCATCTGCCTGACGTTCTATTCACCCAAGGATCTGCGCAAGATGGAGAAGTTCATGGAAGGTAAGCCCGTGGCGGAACAGGACATAGGCAAGCAGCTGCTGCAGGAGACCTCTGCCTATGCCGAGACTTCCGTCTGCAGGCGCAAGTTCCTGCTGCATTACTTCGGCGAGGTGTACGAGCCCGACAACTGCGGCAACTGCGACAACTGCCTTCACCCAAAGGAACGCGTGGAGGCCTCCGCCGAACTGGCTCAGGCTATAAGGGTGATACTGGCCGTGAAGGAGGATTTCAAGGTCAACTACGTGATAGACGTCCTCACGGGCAGGGGGACTGACGAGGTGCAGGCACATCGACATGACGACCTCGAATGCTTTGGCTGCGGCGACGGACACGAGCCGAGTTTCTGGAACGCCGTGATAAGGCAGGCGATGATCTCCGGGTACATAGAGAAGGAAGTGGAGAACTACGGCCTGCTGAAGATTACCAAGGAGGGCAGGAACTTCCTTGCCAACCCCACCCCCTTCCATGTAGCCAGGGATGCCGAGTTCGACGAGTACGAGGAGCCCGTGGCAGAGGCCTCGTGCGCCTTGGACGAGCCCCTGCTTGCCATGCTGCGCAACCTGCGGAAGGACATCTCCAAGAAAATGAACGTGCCGCCATACGTCATCTTCCAGGACACTTCGCTGGAGGACATGGCCACGATGTACCCCGTGACGATAGAGGAACTGCAGAATATGAGGGGCGTTGGTGCCGGCAAGGCGCACCGCTACGGCAAGGAATTCTGCGAACTGATCTACAGGCATTGCGTGGAGAACGAGATAGACCGCCCAGAGGACATGCGGGTCAGGACCGTGGCAAACAAGAGCAAGAACAAGGTGGACATCATAAAGGGCATCGACAGGAAACTTGCCCTTGACGACATTGCCAAGGCAAAGGGGCTGGAGATGGACGAACTGCTCGACGAGATAGAGGCCATCGTGGACAGCGGCACCAGGCTGGACATTGACTATTTCATTACATCCACGTTGGACGAAGACCACGTGGACGACATCTGGCAGTATTTCATGGAGGAGTCGCCGGACGGGGACATCGACGAGGCCATCGACACCTTGGGACGATACTATACGGACGAGGAAATAAGGCTCGTGCGCATCAAGTTCCTGTCAGAAATGGCCAATTAAGAAAAATTGGCACTCATAGTGCCTTTATCCCAAGATTTTTTCGTACCTTTGCACGCAATAAATCCTATAACACAAGAGAGATATGGCATCATTTATTGCAGACAAGATTGTGATGGACGGTCTTACATACGACGACGTCCTGCTGGTACCGGCTTATTCCGAGGTCCTGCCACGTACGGTGGAACTGACTACTCGTTTCTCAAGGAATATTGAACTGAAGATTCCCTTCGTCACAGCCGCAATGGACACAGTGACCGAGGCTACTATGGCAATCGCCATCGCCAGGGAAGGAGGCATCGGAGTGATACACAAGAACATGAGCATCGAGGAACAGGCACGTCAGGTGGCTATCGTAAAGAGGGCAGAGAACGGAATGATATACGACCCTGTCACCATCCAGCGAGGCAGTACGGTAAGGGATGCCTTGGCTCTCATGTCCGAATACCATATCGGCGGAATACCCGTGGTGGACAGCGAAAGGTACCTGGTGGGCATTGTCACCAACAGGGATCTCAGGTTCGAGCAGAACGTCGACCGCCCAGTGGACGAGGTGATGAGCAGCGACAACCTTGTCACCACGCATGTGCAGACCGACCTCGTGGCAGCTGCCAAGATACTGCAGGAGAACAAGATCGAGAAACTGCCCGTAGTGGACGACAGCAACAAGCTGATAGGCCTGATAACATACAAGGACATTACCAAGGCTAAGGACAAGCCAATGGCTTGCAAGGACGAGAAGGGACGCCTGCGCGTGGCAGCCGGAGTGGGAGTCACGGCGGATACCCTCGACAGGATGAAGGCCCTGGTGGAGGCAGGCGTTGATGCCATCGTTATAGACACTGCTCATGGACACAGCAAGTCGGTAATAGAGAAGCTCAAGGAGGCTAAGCAGAACTTCCCCAACGTGGATATCGTGGTGGGCAACGTGGCTACGGGCGATGCGGCAAGGATGCTTGCAGAAGCCGGAGCAGACGGAGTGAAGGTAGGAATAGGCCCGGGCAGCATCTGCACTACGCGCGTGGTGGCCGGAGTAGGCGTTCCGCAGCTGAGCGCCGTGTACGACGTGGCTTGCGCACTGCAGGGTACAGGGGTGCCCCTGATTGCCGACGGAGGACTACGCTATAGCGGCGACGTCGTAAAGGCCTTGGCGGCAGGCGGATGCTCGGTGATGATAGGCTCGCTCGTGGCAGGCACGGAGGAAAGCCCGGGCGATACCATCATATACAATGGAAGGAAGTTTAAGAGCTACAGGGGAATGGGCTCGCTGGAGGCTATGGAGTGCGGAAGCAAGGACCGCTACTTCCAGTCGGGCGTGAAGGATGTCAAGAAACTCGTGCCGGAAGGAATAGCAGGCCGCGTGCCTTACAAGGGTACGGTCCAGGAGGTGATTTACCAGCTGATAGGCGGATTGCGCAGCGGCATGGGATACTGCGGAGCCGCTACCGTGGAGGAGCTGCACAAGGCGAAGTTCGTACGTATCACCAATGCAGGCGTACAGGAGAGCCATCCGCACGACGTTACCATCACGAGCGAGGCTCCCAACTACAGCCGTCCCCAATAATGCTATTTCCAGATAAATAAGAGGAATGAAAATGAAGAAGATACTATTGCCGATTCTCTTGTCCTGCGTGCTGGGGGCACATGCACAGGAAGACCCCATCGTGATGCACATCAACGGGACGCCGGTGACAAGGAGCGAATTCGAATACAACTACAACAAGAACAATTCCGAAGACGTACTCGACAAGAAGGATGTCAAGGAGTATGCGCAGTTGTTCGTCAACTACAAGCTCAAGGTGCTTGCCGCAATGGATGCACACCTGGACACCTTGTCCAGCTTCCAGAAGGAGTTCCGCATGTACCGCGACCAGCAGATACGTCCCCTGCTAATCCCCGGGAATGCTGTGGAGGATGAGTGCCGCGCATACTACGAGCGCATGCTTTCGAGCCTCGGCGGAAAGGAACTGATACAGCCAGCGCATATCTTCCTGCGTCTCGTGCAGACGGCCGACGAGCAGGCGCAGAAAGAGGCAAGGGCAAAGATAGACTCGATATACCAGGAACTGAAGGGCGGAGCTGACTTTGCGGAACTTGCCAAGGCTTGCTCGCAAGACCCGCAGACGGCTGCCAGGGGAGGAATGCTTCCATGGATAGGTCCCAACCAGACCTTGAAGGAGTTCGAGGACGTGGCGTATTCGCTCAGCGTAGGGGAATATTCCGAGCCCTTCCTGTCTACCGTAGGCTACCATATAGTGAAACTCCTGGGCAAGAAGCCCTTGGAGAGCTACGAGGAACTGCATCCCAACATAAAGAGGTATCTCGAAGGACAAGGGCTGGAGGATCAGCTTGCCGCACAGTTGCTGGACTCGCTTGCAAAGAATTCAGAGCCCCAGAAGACAGTGGAGGAGATATTGGACGAGGAGACAGAGCGTCTGTGCGCAAAGGATTCCGACCTCAAGTATCTCGTGCAGGAGTACCACGACGGACTGCTCTTGTTCGAGCTGTGCAACAGGGAGGTATGGGAACCTGCCAAGAAGGACACCCTGGGAATGGAACGCTATTTCAAGGCCAACAGGAAGAAGTACGCATGGGACAAGCCACGGTTCAGGGGCTTGGCTTACTACTGCAAGAACGAGGCAGACGTAAAGGCCGTCGCCAAGGCGATAAAGAAGGTGCCCGAGGACAAGTGGGTAACCACCATACGCGAGCAATTCAACAAGGACAGCGTGACGGTACGCATGGATTTCCGCGTGTTCAAGGAAGGCGACAACAAGAACGTAGATGCCCTCGGCCTGAAGGTGAAGGAAGCGGAGACGGCTCCGCTAAAGGACTTCAACTTCTATGGGGTGGTCGGAAAGCGACTCAAGAAAGGACCTGAGAAGTGGACGGACGTAAGCAACCAGGTGATGAACGATTACCAGCGTATGCGCGAGGACGAATACGTCGAGGCGTTGCGCAAGAAATATACCGTAGAGATACACGACGAAGTGCTTCCCACGGTCAATAACCATTAAGCACCAGGCTATATGTCATCCAGATGTTCATTTAGGCTCTTGCTGGCTTTTGCCACGGCATTTGCAAGCACCCTCATGACGCTTGCCCAGACCAATGTCATTGACGAGGTTGTCTGGGTAGTAGGCGACGAGGCCATACTGCGTTCCGACGTGGAGAGGAGACGCAATGAGTTTGGCAGTTCATTTACAGGCAACCCGTATTGCGTGATTCCCGAACAGTTGGCAGTGCAGAAACTCTTCCTGCATCAGGCCGTGATAGACAGCGTGGAGGTGGGGGAAGCCGAAATCAACCAGTACGTGGAGCAGGACATAAACGAGAAAATCATGATGGCAGGCTCAAAGGAGAAACTGGAGGAGTACATGAAGATGACGGTCACAGCCATCAGGGAGGAATTGTACGACGAGTACAAGAACGAACTCACGGCACGCCAGATGAAGCAGAAGATTACGGAGGACGTGAAGGTGAACGCTGCCGAGGTAAGGCGTTATTTCCGCGACCTGCCGGAGGACAGCCTGCCGTTGATTCCCACCCAGGTGGAGGTGCAGATCCTGGTGCAGCAGCCACGCATACCACAGGAGGAGATAGACAGGGTAAAATCGTTGCTGAGGGAATATGCAGAGAGGGTGAACTCCGGCTCCACCTCATTCTCGACCCTTGCACGCCTGTATTCCGAAGACCCTGGCTCCGCCCGTCAGGGCGGCGAGATGCCCTACATGGGGCGTGGCGAGCTGGACCCTGGCTTTGCCAACGTGGCATTTGGCATGACCGACCCCAAGAAGGTAAGCAAGATTGCACAGAGCGAGTT
The DNA here is from genome assembly GCA_004559785.1 of bacterium. Classification (GTDB taxonomy): domain Bacteria; phylum Bacteroidota; class Bacteroidia; order Bacteroidales; family Bacteroidaceae; genus Physcousia. The sequence goes on from SFXD01000016.1 coordinate 22,770, forward strand.
TGGCTACCATATCATACAGTTGGTGGACAAGAGGGGCGACAAGATCAAGTGCCGCCATATCCTGAAGCGTCCCGAGGTGGCACAGGCCGACATAGACACGGCACTGGTAAGGCTCGACTCCATTGCCGAGCAGATAAGGCGTGGCAGGGTTAGCTTCGAGGATGCTGCCTCTGTCGTCAGCGATGACAAGGACACCCGCAACAACCATGGCATCCTGACCAACACCAAGAAGGATACCGGTGAGCGTACCACGCGTTTCGAGATGGACGAACTGTCTGCCCTGTCACCCGAACTGGCACGTGCCGTGGACGGACTGGAGACGGGGGAGATATCCAAGCCCATCACGATGGTCAACTCCAAGGGCATGACCGTTTGCGCCATCGTCAAGCTCAAGAACAGGATAAAGTCGCACAGGGCAAACATCTCCGAGGACTTCCAGGTAATGAAAGCCGTGGTGGAGCGGAAGAAGAAGGAGGAGAAGGTGCTGGAATGGCTCAAGGAGAAGCAAAAGAGTACCTACATACGCATCAATCCGGATTGGAGGGATTGCGACTTCCAATACCCAGGGTGGCTGAAATAGGATGGCTCGTTTTCGGTAAGCGAGAGGAAATATAATGCTTGCATGAATTTGACCGAGCGTAAAAAAGGAACATAATAATGAACCAACGATTGTCTGCAATATGCACTTTGATTCTGTTTGGCATTTGTCTGATATTGGCTTTACCACCGGCAAAACGGGATCGTGATACGGACAGGCGCGCAGAAGCGGGCAGCCGTGTCCACCTCATACATGCAGACCGTCTGTATTTCGACGATAGGGTAAGCCTTACGGCTCAGTTCCTGGTAGGCAATGTGCAGTTCAGCCACGAGGGCACCCTGATGTACTGCGATAGCGCGATGTACTATGAAGCGTCCAATTCCTTTGATGCCTTTGGCAATGTGAGGATGGTGCAGGGCGACACCCTGTCCTTGGATGGCGACGTGCTGTACTACAACGGCATCGACCAACTGGCAAGGGTCCGCTACAACGTGGTGCTCAGGCACAGGGAGACTACCCTGTACACGGATAGCCTCGACTACGACAAGCTTTTCGGCTTGGGGTATTTCTTCGAAGGGGGCAGGCTCGTCGACCAAGACAACGAACTTACCAGCGACTGGGGAGAGTACATGCCTTCTACCAGGGAGGCTGTGTTCAACTACAATGTCAAGCTCGTAAACCCACAGCCTCCGGCACCACCACGCACCACGCTCGTGTCCGACACCTTGCATTACAACACGGGGACGGGCATTGCACACATCGTGGGACCTTCCAACATAGACCACGGGGATAACCACATCTATTCAGAGTCGGGGTATTATGACTCCAAGAACGAGAGGTCGTACTTGCTGCAAAGGAGCATACTGTCCAACAAGGGTAAGCAACTCGTGGGAGACAGCGTGACGTGGAGCAACCTGGACAACGAGGGATGGGCTTTCGGTAACGTGGTGTATGAGGATGCCGTGAACAAGAACATGCTAACAGGCAACTACTGCTACTACAACGACAGCACGGGATATTGCGAGGCTACGGACAGCGCAGTGGCAATAGACTATTCGCAGCGGGACACCATGTACGTGCATGCCGATACCTTCAAGGTCTTTACGTACAACAAGGATACTGACAGCACATACCGCATCCTGCACGGCTACCATCATCTCAGGGCTTACAGCAAGGACATACAGGCGGTGTGCGACTCCATGGTGTACAACAGCCAGGACTCGTGCCTCACGATGTACAAGGACCCCATACTCTGGCAGGTGGAGCAGCAGTTGCTGGGCGAGGAGATAAAGGCGTTCTTCAACGACAGTACCATAGACAGCGTGCATGTGCTGAGGCAGGCTCTCTCGGTGGAGCGGGTGGACAGCATTCACTACAATCAGGTGGCAGGACATGAGATGCGCTCTTATTTCATCGGAGGCGACCCACACCTGACTACCACGCGTGGGAACGTCTTCGTCAACTACTACCCTTTCGACGACGACAGCGTCATGATAGAGATGAACCATACTGAGACGACGCTCCTGAAACTGTACATGAAGGACAGGAAGGTAGACCGCATCTGGATGCCGGCTGCTACGGGTACCATGTACCCCATTCCGCTCATACCGCAGAACATGCTATATCTCGAGAACTTCGCATGGTTCGACTATATACGTCCCCTGGACAAGGATGACATATTCGAGTGGAGGCCAAAGAAGGCCGGCACCGAGCTTAAGAAGAGCATTCAGCGCACGGCACCTAAGCAAAAGCTGAGCGACATAAGGAAAAAAACAAAGGAATAGCATTATGGGAATCTTCAGTCTTAGTTCACGCAAGCCCCGCAAATTCCGCAGGGTGAGCATATATACCGACAAGCATCAGGAGAAGCTGCAGAAACTGGTGGACGATACGTTGCAATCCAACCGCGAGGGTGGGCAGAAGGAGGAAAAGCCATACGACCCCGCCAAATTCAACGGGACGTTCTGCAACTACACTCCCAGGGCAAAGCGATTCAGGGAGAAGGAGTCCCGCTTTGGATGGCCCATGGCACTCGCGCTCATATTGGTGTTGCTCATAATCTGGCGTTTTCTAATGACAGGTATCAGGTAGACGGCAGAGTGGCAATGGATATCATACAATTACTCCCGGACTCGGTGGCAAACCAGATTGCTGCAGGCGAGGTGGTGCAACGGCCGTCGTCCGTGGTCAAGGAGCTCATGGAGAATGCCATCGACGCAGGTTCGTCCAAGGTGGATGTCTCGGTGTACGATGCAGGCAAGACATCCATACAGGTCATAGACGATGGCAAGGGAATGTCCGACACCGATGCACGACTGGCTTTCGAGCGTCACGCAACGTCCAAGATACGCAAGGCAGAGGACTTGTTCACCCTCCACACCATGGGGTTCCGTGGCGAGGCCCTGCCTTCCATAGCTGCCGTGGCACAGGTCACCCTCATTACGCGAACCGTAGGCAACGACATAGGGACGGAAGTGTGCATACATGGTTCGCGCCTTGTCTCGCAGGAACCATGCTCGTGTCCTGTGGGTGCTAATTTCGAGGTGTCGAACCTTTTCTACAACATACCTGCCAGGAGGAAGTTCCTCAAGTCCGACAAGACTGAGATGGCCAACATTGCACAGGAATTCCAGCGCATAGCGTTGGCAAATCCTTCCGTGGCTTTCTCCCTCACTCAGGACGGCAAGTGCGTGGTCAGCCTGCCCGAGAGTGGGTTGCTGCAGCGCATCGTCAACCTGTTTGGCAGGAAGTTCAAGGAGCAGTTGCTCGAGATAGACGTGGAGACTACCCTGATACGCATTCACGGCTTTGTGGGCAAGCCTGATTCCGCATGCAGGAAGAAGGCCGACCAGTACCTCTTCGTCAACGGGCGTTACATGAAGAGTCCCTATTTCCACAAGGCCATCATGGAGGCGTTTGCGCATCTCATACCAGATGATGCCCAGATACCTTATTTTATATATTTCGACATAGACCCTGCCAACATCGACGTGAACATCAGTCCTACCAAGACGGAGATTAAGTTCGAGAACGAATCCACGATATGGCCCATAATAGTCGCTGCCGTACGCGATACTCTTGGCAGGTTCAACGCAATACCTACGCTCGACTTCGATGTCGAGGGCAAGCCCGACATACCGGCATTCTCACAGGCAGACCTGCTTGAAGTGCGAGCTCCGCGGATACATGTTGACGAGGACTTCAACCCCTTCCGCAGCACACAGACGTCACGCAGGAGCGACGTCGGCCAATGGCAGTCGTTGTATTCGGGCTTGGATTCCGGCAATGGTGCGGACTTGCCAGACTGCCACATTGAGGTCGAAGGCAGGGATGACACCTTGTTCGATGAAGCTTCCCATGATATGGAAAGGAGTTCCGAGCACTTCCAGTTCCGTGGGCAATACATACTGACATCCGTACAGTCGGGTCTGATGATAGTGGACCAGCGCAGGGCTCATATACGCATACTCTATGACAGGTACATGAGCATGATGGCAGAGCGTCGTGGCGCATCGCAGGGGCTGCTGTTTCCCGAGATGCTCTCACTGCCCCCTTCGGATGCCGTTCTCGTGCAGCATGCCATGGACGAGCTTCGTAACATGGGATTCGACATCTCGCCCTTGGGAGGTGGCAGCTACTCCATCAACGGAGTACCCTCGGAACTTCAGGGCGCAGACCCTGTGGCCGTTCTTCGGCAGATAGTGGACACCCTGAGGGAGAAGGGCACGGCTGCGGATGGCGATACGAGGCATCGAATGGCACTCGTCATGGCGCGCAATGCGGCGATAGAGGTGGGACAGGCCCTGAATGCAAGGGAGATGGAGTCGCTCATAGCCGACCTGTTCCAGTGCGCTACGCCAAACCTCACGCCTACAGGGCAGACAATCGTGTCGATACTCAAGACTGAGCAGATAGAGAGGATGTTCTGAATGCAACGTCCGCCTACTGCCAAAGGGGGGAAAAAAGAATGAATATCTAAAGCTATTATAATTTTATGGAAAAGAAACAGAAGATAATACTTACGGGCGACCGCCCAACGGGTAAATTGCACATAGGGCATTATGTAGGCTCATTGAGGAGACGCGTAGAGTTGCAGAACTCGGGCCAGTTTGACAAAATCTTCATCTTCGAGGCAGATGCACAGGCTCTTACGGACAACATAGACAATCCGGAAAAGGTTAGGCAGAATGTCATAGAGGTGGCTCTCGACTACCTCGCTGCCGGACTCGACCCTTCGCTGAGTACGCTCTTCATACAGAGCCAGATACCTGAGCTTTGCGAGTTGTCTTTCTATTTCATGGACCTTGTCAGCGTCAGCCGTCTGCAACGCAACCCTACGGTCAAGACCGAGATACAGATGAGGGGCTTCGGAGGCGAGGCTATCCCGGTGGGTTTCTTCACGTACCCCATCAGCCAGGCTGCCGACATAGCCATGTTCCGCGCAACTACCGTTCCTGCCGGAGAGGATCAGGAGCCCATGCTCGAGCAATGCCGTGAGATAGTTAGGCGTTTCAACAACATCTATGGAGATACGCTTGTCGAACCGGAGATACTGCTGCCTGACAATGCTGCATGCCTGCGCCTTCCGGGCACCGACGGCAAGGCAAAGATGAGCAAGAGCCTTGGTAACTGCATATACCTAAGTGACTCTGCAGACGAGGTCAACAGGAAGGTGAAGACCATGTATACCGACCCAACCCACTTGCAGGTCAGCGACCCCGGGCACCTGGAGGGTAACACGGTGTTCACCTACCTTGACGCTTTTGCCACGGACGAGCAGGTGGCACGCCTTACTGCCGACTACCAGACCTTGCAGGAGATGAAGGACCACTATACAAGGGGCGGACTCGGCGACATGAAGTGCAAGAAGCTGCTCATGGCTGTCTTGCAGGAAACCTTGGAGCCTATACGCCAGCGACGTGCCGAGTACGAGAAGGACATTCCAATGGTGTACGACATACTGAGGCATGGGTGCGAGGTAGCACGCGAGGCTGCCGCCCAGACGATGGACGACGTGCGCAGGGCAATGAAGATAAACTACTTCCAGGACCTTGCCCTCATCGAGGAGCAGTCACGCCGGTTCTCTGCCAAGTGAATCCGCACGCACCAAGGGTATGTAGGCATCCATAAAAGTGTAAAAAGGGTTGTTCATAGAACACGCCTGTCATCTTTAAAAGAATGAATGTATGGGGAAGAAACTCGTTGCCACGCCTGGCATAAAGTCTAAGAATCATTTTGTGCTGTTGGATGCGCTCAGGGGGGCTGCGGCATTGTTCGTCCTCGTATACCATGTATTTGAGGGATTTGCCACTTCTGCCCAAGACCAGGTGTGCAATCACGGGTATCTGGCGGTGGACTTCTTCTTCATGCTGTCGGGATTCGTCATCGGCTATGCCTACGATGACCGTTGGACAGGCATCACGCCTAAGCAATTCTTTCAGAGGCGACTGATACGCCTCCATCCCATGCTGCTGGCAGGTATGGCCTTAGGCTTCTTCTCTTTCCTTGTAGGAGGGTGCTGTGGATGGGATGGCGGGCACGTATCCATGTGGAGGGTAGTGCTGGCTCTTGTTGCAGGCATGGTGATGATACCATCTTACCCAGGTTCTGCCTACGATGTCAGGGGCTACACGGAGATGTATTCCTTGAATGGCCCTGCTTGGTCGCTGTTTTTCGAGTATGTGGGCAACATCCTCTATGCCTTGCTCCTTCGCCGGCTCCCGACGTGGGCACTGTCTGTCTTGGTAGTCTCTTCTGGCATGGGCTTGGCATGGGTGCTCCTGGGGCATGGGGCGTTGGATTATGGTTGGACGCTATCCACCTTCTGGCCGGGGATGCTGCGCTTGCTGTTCCCGTATACCTTGGGTCTGCTGATGGCAAGGCTTCATGTCAGGCGTAGTGCCTCTGCCGTCGTTGGAGGAAAGATGCCTGCCCCTGTGCGCATGTTCTTCTTGTTCTCGGCAATCCTTGGCATCATATTCTGCATGCCGTACTTGGGTGATGCCAATAGCCCATGGGTGAATGGCATCTATATCCTCTTCAGCCTTGTCTTCGTCTTCCCCTTTGTTATATGGATGGCTTTACGCGAGGGAACTGCCGAAGCGGCAAGCTTGCCCTTGCTTCGGTTCTTCGGCGAGATGTCCTATCCGCTCTATCTCGTTCACTATCCATTCATGTACCTCTTCTACCAATATATCGGCTTTCCCGATGTGTACGTATCGCCTGCCGATGTTTGGATCGAGGCTTTGCTCGTTGCATCAGTTTCCGCCTGCGTGGCATACCTTCTGCTCCGGTGCTACGACCGTCCTGTCAGGAAGTGGCTTTCGTCGCGTCTCTGCAGCCGTGTCCATGCAGGCAATGGTGATGGGCGTTCCACAGGATGCAAGGCTTGTGTCCTGCTTGTCCTGCTTGCCCTTGGCGCATCCTTCTCCGGCGCAAGGGCGGAGGAAGGCAGTTCCCGTATGATGTTCGGCGACACTACACGTGTGGGTAAGCCATACAGCAAGGACCCACATGTAGTTAGGTTCAAGGGACGATACCTCATGTACTACTCCATACCCCCACGCCAATGGAATGGCATGGAGGGGTGGAACATAGGTATAGCCGAGAGCCGCGACCTTGTCAACTGGGAGAAGGTAGGGGAGGTTACCCCTCAGGAAGGTCTCGACTACGAGAAGAAGGGACTCTGCGCACCCGGGGCACTCGTCCGCAAGGGCAAGGTGCACCTCTTCTACCAGACATACGGCAACGGACCTGCAGATGCCGTATGCCATGCCGTGTCGGGCGACGGCATACACTTCGAGCGGGATGCTACCAATCCCATTTTCCATCCCGCTCCATCCTCTTGGACGTGTGGGCGAGCCATAGATGCCGAGGTGGCTTATTTCAAGGGGAAGTATTACCTGTACTTCGCCACTCGCGACCCTGAGTTCAAGGTACAGAAGCTCGGTGTGGCTGTTGCTGACGGGAAGTCCGACTTCTCCCGCGACACATGGCAACTGGCTGCGGAAGGCAGCATCCTGCAGCCTGAGCTCGATTGGGAGGGGGCGTGCATAGAGGGTGCCAGTATATGTGTACGGGACGGAGTGATGTGGATGTTCTATGCAGGGGCATACAACAACTCGCCTCAGCAGGTGGGCGTGGCAAGCAGCCATGACGGCATCCACTTCACACGTCTCAGCAACCTTCCCTTCAAGCCAAATGGTAAGGCAGGTGAGTGGAACAGCAGCGAGTCGGGGCATCCGCATCTGTTCTCCGACCGCAAGGGACGCACATACCTGTTCTATCAGGGCAACAACGACAACGGAAAGAGTTGGCTTATAACACAGGAGGAAGTGCTTTGGACAAAGGAAGGCAAGCCCTATCTATCCAAATAGCCCTCCTGCCCCCAACATACGCATGTGAATCCCTATGCGTAGCCTGAGAATTTGAATTGCGCTCGGTGGCAGGTGTGTCTGCCCTCATTTTATGTAATACGCCTGAAAAAATGTAGGTTTTGTTTTGCAGAGTCAAAAAAAAAGAGTAACTTTGCACCGCAATTCGGCAAGCGTGAGATTCCGCATGGGCGTTTAGCTCAGCTGGTTCAGAGCATCTGCCTTACAAGCAGAGGGTCGGCGGTTCGAATCCGTCAACGCCCACCAACGGGAAACAAGGATGTCTCTTTACGTTCCCTTTCCTCATTCAGGCGAATCTCACATTACCCCTATTGGGCGTTTAGCTCAGCTGGTTCAGAGCATCTGCCTTACAAGCAGAGGGTCGGCGGTTCGAATCCGTCAACGCCCACATTCCACTTACTTTTCAGACATAGATACCTTCGATGCCTGCAAGGTTAATAACCTTAGTGCCGTAAGATTAATAACCTTAGTGCCGCAAGGTTAATAACCTTACTCGACATGAAGATATAATACTTGTGCTTTGCTGTTGGCTATTCAATGTATGGTTCACCATATTCTGCTATGTTCCTTGTAAAAGACTTGGAAGAAACAGAGTTGAACAGTTTCTTTCCTGCTCTCATCTTTAGGTTGGTAAAGGAATTTCCACGGATGTTTATCAGGTTCTGTATTTCCTGTGATGAAAAGCGCAGCTTGGTCAGTATTGCGGTATGCATTTCGTTGGGGGACAGCTTGTGCTTGCTTACATGTTCGTAGAATATGGGGAAATGTCTCTGTGTGTACGATTCCAGTGTCAGCCAGTGCGCAGCACTCATGGCGTCGTGTGCCAAGATGCAGTTGGATGCGCATTCGTGTGCATACTGCAGCAGGGTCGTAAAGTCGCTCTCGCTTTCGTGTGCTGAGGTTGGCATAGGCACGGCGTGTACCTCCTGGACGTTGTCGCTATTGCATGTCAGGCATGTGCAGTCTTTGTGCTGGTCGACGTGGGAGGGTGTGTCCTTACAAGCCATGGGCTTGCCCTGTTTCCTGAGGATGTAATGTAGTAGCATAAACAATAGTGGCATTGATGCGGCAAGCAGGAATGCCCATGTAGGTAATCCCATCGTCAGGCTCGGCGTAGCCTCCTTGTCCACCATCTCCTTGGCATCACTCTCCGCCCATTCGTTGGTGGTATTTGCTACGGCCTTGTAGCAGGACGAGTCGTTGGCATTGCAGTATGACAGCGAGTACTTGTATATTGAGTCGGGAATGTTGAGCACCTTGTACAACTCCAGCAGACCTTTGTTTGCAGCCTCCACGTTGCTTGGGTTCTGGGCATTTGCAAGCAGTTTCCTGAAAAAGAATTC
>SFXD01000089.1 GCA_004559785.1 bacterium
TCTGGGAGCTTCAAGCCGATCTTGGGCGACTCTAATAGTTCCGTAGGGTCAATCTCGATGTATTTATCGAGCAAGAGAAAACGATAGAACGACTTGATGCCGGAGATGATACGGGCTTGTGAGCGGGGATGAATCCCGATGTCGGCCAGTTGAGCGACAAACTGTTGCAGATCCTCATAGGTGATCTCCTGGTAGCTCTTCCCCTCATCTGCCGCGAAAGCGAGCAGTTTATCCAGATCCGCCAAATAGGCATCGATGGAGTTCGGAGAGAGCCCGCGCTCCAGTCTCAGATAGATTTCATATTTCTTGCGAATGTCGTTGCTCGTTTGCATTGTTAGGTATGTCGTTATGAATGTGTCAAATTAAATCCCTATCTTTGTCGGGTTAAATGCCTGCCCTTCGTTGGAAGGGCGAGGCAAAGGTAATAAACTTGCAGAAGAATGAAGAAGATTCAGATCATCAATGGTCCCAATTTGAATTTGTTGGGCAAGCGAGAGCCGACCGTATATGGCAACCGCTCGTTTGAGGATTATTTGGACACCTTGCGTGCACGCTATCCGTAATGTGAGATCGCCTACTACCAAAGCAATGTGGAGGGCGAGCTGATCAATAAGATCCATGAGGTAGGCTTTACCTACGATGGCATTAGGCCTCTTGCCTGGCAGGCTTTGCCTCATCCGGCACTACGGCAGGTACTCCACCTGGATGTCGTACGACCACTGGTCGAAATAGATGTTGCCACCCTTCCACTCCACCTCACCACGCTGGAAGTCCACGGTCTCGCTGCGGGGATATTTCTTCTTAGGAGAAAGTGGCATTCCGTAGTCGGAGTTCACTATCATGCGCCAAGAGTCGATTCCGCCAAGGTAGAAATACCTCTCCCTCTCGGTGCGAGCATACGATTGTATACCATACGACTGGTCGACAGGCACCCAACCCAAGCCTTCGAAATACAATTCAGCCCAGTCGTGGAGGTTGACGGCACCCGGATGCACCTGCCATCCGCTCTGGAATCGTGCCGGTATACCACAGATACGGCACAGGGTGATGAGGAGCAGAGACACCTGTCCGCAGTCGCCATGCCGGTTCTGGAGGACGTACATGGGGATGTTTGGTATGGTGGAATATTCCCTTGCCGAAGCCCACGGAAAGTGTCCGTTGATATAGGTGAATATGGCACGTGCCTTGTCGGTGGGCTTGTCCAGTCCTTGCGTCAGGCTGTCCGCCAACGCCCTCAGCTGTGGCGTGAAGACTACGTGCCGGTCACGCTCGCTGGTGTATTCCTTGCAGACGGCACTCTTGGTATCGTAGAAGGGGGATGCCTCCGAGAGGTCGAACCATGCGCCGTGCGCCGTGAACTCGAAGCATTCGCTGAACACGGTAGGCTTGCCTGCCTCGGCCCTTTTCTCCATATATAGCGTGCTATGGCGATACTTGGGATTGGAGATGGTGTACTTCTCCTCGCTCGCCCATGCCAGTTCCACGTCTGTCTGCCGAGGATGGTCGCGTCTTGGGAATGGCAGCCAGCACCTCACCTTCTCGCCGTCGGGTACGGCATCGGCATCCACGCTTAGAGTGTATGTCACCCTCATCCTGCGTGCCTGTGCGATGCGGAGTGGGTTGTTCGGAGCATCGCGCAATATCTGCGGCAAGTTCCTCATGACAGCCACCTCGCCAGTCGAGTAGAAATCGTTGGTTCCCATGCGCCTACGCCATATCTTGGCGCACTTGGGGTCGATGCGGAAGAGGTTGCGCGCGGCGGCATGGAAGTATCGCTTCTCGCCGTCCAGTTCCATGCACTCAAGTGCTCCGGACTTCTCCCAAGCCGTTATCTTCTCGTCCGTCACGCCCGGGATGAGTCCCCGAATATAGTCCACAACCGACTCACGGTCGGCAGTGAAATCGCATAGAAGCCTGTGCCTGAGGTCACCCTCCCAATCGTAGGCTCCAGCGGCGGTTGCCATACACAGCACCACCGACACCATACATTTCCTAAGCATATTCTTCATCTTTTAGTTTACGGTCTGTTCAATAAATGCGAGGAAGACGACCTCACCTCTTCAACCTAATCCCAATGCCTGGCAAGTCGCTGAGTGTGAGTTTGCCACCAACGACCCTAACGCCTTCGAAACGGTCGTTGGATATGAGCAGGTTGCCATCGAGGTCGGCGAAGTCCACTGCAGGCGACAGTTGCGCCGCTGCCGACACGGCACAAGAGGTCTCCGTCATGCAACCCACCATCACCTTCATGCCAAGGGCGCGTGCTGTGGACACCATCTTCCACGCCTCCCTCATGCCCGTGCATTTCATAAGCTTGATGTTGATTCCCGTGAAGGCACCCTTCAGCCGCTGTATGTCGCACAAGCGCTGTATGCTCTCGTCTGCGAAGACGGGCAGCGGCGACTTCTCGGACAGCCACGCCACGTCGTCCAGCCTATCCTTGGGCATGGGCTGTTCCACCATCACCACTCCCTGAGAGGCAAGCCAGTGTATCATATCGATGGCATACTCCCTGTCCGTCCACCCCTGGTTGGCATCCACGGCTATTGGCAGGTTGGTCACCGAACGTATTGTCTCTATCATCTCACGGTCGTTGTCCCGTCCCAACTTGACCTTGAGGATGTTGAAATTCTCTGCACACTCCCTGGTCTTCTGCCTTACCACCTCTGGCGTGTCCATGCCTATGGTAAACGTAGTGGACGGAGCCTTGCCGGGATTCAGCCCCCATATCCTATACCATGGCTGCCCCATCAGTTTGCCCACCAGGTCGTGCAGGGCTATGTCCACTGCCGCCTTGCCTGCGGCGTTGCCCGTGTCAAGGGCATCTACCTCCGAGAGTATGTCCTCCATCATCATCGGATCGGAGTACGACTCGAGTACCCTTGCCGCCCTGCCGAGGAAATCCATCACGGAATCCACCGTTCCCAATTCCTTGGAGAGATACGGGGGCATGGAAGCCTCGCCGTAGCCCACCACTCCATCGTAGTCCAGCCGCACCTGTATGTCGGGGGTTGTGCTGCGCGAGTTGGTAGCCACCGTGAAGACGTGTCTCAGCTTCAGTTCGTACGGCTCAAAGGTAAGAGTCATCCCCTTGCCTCGTCTTGCCGTCCTGCCCTTGCCTGCCCCACCTGCCAGAATGGGCACCGTGGGCATTGTCGCCATGGCGAGTGTTGCCATGGATGCGTTCTTTATGAAAGTTCTCCTGCTTGCCATGTCATTTATAGAAATCTGATTCGTCCGTGGTAAATAGTCCATCCTCCCTGTTCACATGGGGCAGGAAGCGTGTTGCCGAGAGCAGCCTGCGGAGGTCGTACTCGTCGTAGAGAGGGTCGCCACTGTCGAGGCTGGCTATGCGTACCCTGCCCAGCGAGTGTATGAAACGCTTGTCACCTATGTACATGCCCACGTGCTGGACTCGTGCCGGTGAGCCATCCCCGTTCCTCTTGCCAAAGAAAAGCAGGTCGCCAGGCTGCAGGTGTGCGAAGTCGTCGTCCAGCGTGACGGGCGTACCCTTGCGTGCCTGCTGCGAAGCGTTGCGTGGGATGATGATGTCGTGCATGTAGAGCACGGTGCGTATGAATCCGCTACAGTCCACGCCCTTTGGCGATGTCCCTCCCCACATGTATGGTATGCCCATTAAGGTAAATGCCGTGCGGATGATGCCCTGTGGAGAGTTGTCGAGGCGAGACCTCCACGAGTCTACCGGCTGGCAGTCCCTGCGTGAGAGGTAGCCTTCCCTGCCGTCGGGATAAAGCACGCGGTAGTACCGTCCCTTGCGGTCGAGCAACCGCAGGCGGTTACCTGCCACCACGTCGCTCACAATCTGGGACTTGGCCGATGGTAGCTCGTAGACGGAAGAACATAGGGCGGTGACCACCACCTGCCTACCAGAGTTCCATTCGGTCAGTTGCTCTCGCGTCATACGCTGGATGGCTGCCGAGAGGGTCCAGTGAACGTAGTGCTCGGGGGTCTCCACCTTGGTCCATTCATTCTTTGTTTCGAGCACCCTGACGGGCATCCCAAGCAATGCCTGCGACTCCATTCCTGCATTATAGTCGGCTGCCGCCCTTGTGTTGCTAACCGACACGTTGACCACGCCCCATTCCCCACTATCGCCAGTGGCATGGAGAAGGCAAGGCATCAACATGCACAATGCCAGCAGAAGTGACAATTTCCTCATAGCTTGACTGCAATTATGTCAGACCGACTGACATTCCATCCAACAAACAGCATCTTCGACTCTTAGACTTTTAGACTCTTAGACCATTCGACCCATCCGTACGCTATTTGAGTATCTCGCAGAACTCTATCCTCTCGTTGTTGGGTCCCTGGATAAAGAAATACCTCGCACCCTTTTCCCAAAAAGCGATGTCGTTGATGCTGTCGTCGAGCATGGTATAGCCGGCATCCTTCAGTGCCACAAACAGGCTGTCTATGTCCTTCGCATCAAGGCAGAAATGGTCTACGGCTCCTCTCACCATGGCAGGGTCGTCTGTGGGGATTATCTCCAGCAGCAGGTTGCCCAGTTGCATGAAGGCAAAGTCCCTGCCTCCGATGTCGTGCCGAGTGGCAAGGGAGAATCCCAACCCACGGTAGAAGTCAATGGTCTTCTGCACCTGCGTCGTGGGCAGGCCAATGTGCTGGATGCCGTTGGAATAGCCTGTCACATCCACACCTACGGCAGGGATGTTGCCTTCCTCGAACAACACCTTATCCGAATCCGTATTCTCTTCCACAGCTACATCCTTATGGGATGGGGAGCAGGCTGCGGCAACCATCGACACAGCCATGCAAAACATAAGCTTTCTCATTTTAATCTTTTCTCCTTTCATATTTTATTTTATACTGGGGCTTGCATGAATGCGTAGGCAGCCCGTATCTGAATAACAATGTAATTCCTATTAAATGTGTTTATGACAGTATCCTATCCTTGGCAAGAAACGCCACCACCCACGAGAGCGGAGCCATCAGTGCGGCTACGAGGAAATAAGTGCCGTATCCTAGTCCGTATGCCAATGCCCCGCTGACAGCCATGGCAGGGAGCATGCACAATGCGATGGCTGGCACGTGCAGCAGGTTTACCGTGCTTAGGCTACGGCCTCCCGACAAGTTATCCACAAGCACGCCGCACGCACTGAGTCCCAGCCCAAACGTCAGCTGGGCAGCACAGGTGCAGACGCAAAGCCACGCGAGCGACTGCGGCGGGAAGTACGACATCAGCAAGTATACCACTGGCGAGAATCCCAGCGCTACCACCAGATGCCAAAACACCCTGCGTATACCAACCGAGGACACCAGCCAGTAGCCAAAAGCGATGCCAATGCAGAATGCAAGTACGCCAACCGTGCCCTGAGCGAAACCTATTTCCTGAATGGTGCAGCCCAAACCACCTGCATCCCTGCCATCGAGCAGGAAAAGAACACGGGTATGGAACATCAGGCCCTGAGGCAACAGCAATGCGAATAGCGTAAGGACGGCAAGCAGCTGGTATGGCCGGCAAAGGAGGCTCGCAGCCCCGGACACGGCATTGCCGGCAACAGCACAGGAGCAGTCAGACACCCTGTGTACCGCTACTCGCCTGAAGCTGGCAATATGGTAGAGCGTAGTCACCAGAAAGACACCTGCCATGAGATAGCATCCCATGGCCCATGCCCTGGGTATCTGGCGGAAAAAGACTTCCATCCCCCCTACCACCAATATGAGAGCACCATACGTGAACGCAACCACCAACTGGGAACTGACCATCCTTGGGTAGTCGTAGTAGCGTCGCTGAGTGGGATGGAACACGCTCTCGTAGTACATGCGGGCAAGCAGTTCGTGCCACGAGCACAACAGTCCCACCGCCATCAGCATGGCAAAAACGCAATGCACGCCAAGGCGGAAAGATGCCGACAACCCGAACAGCGACACACATAGCAGAGACTCAGAGACATGCAGCCAACGCCCGTAATGCCCCATGGCACGTACCCTGCCGAAGAGGAACGACTTCAGCACCCATGGAACGAAGAGCATGGAAGACATGAAAACCGCCCATTCGCCCGATACGCCCAACTGAACGAACATCAGCAAGGAGACAAAGGTCACCATCGCCGAAGGGATTTCCCCGGCAGCGAATATCGTCAGCAGACGCTGGTCTCCCATAATCAGCGCTACATCAATACGAACGGGCTATCAAGACGCGAGCCTTGGCAGGCTTGCCGCTCACCATGTCCACGCCAGGGGTCTGCTCCACGCCGAAGGGCACGCAACGGATGGTTGCCTGTGTCTCCTCCTTGATACGTGCCTCCGTCTCGGCAGTCCCGTCCCAATGGCACAGGAAGAAACCTCCGTCCTTGACCTTCTGCTTGAACTCCTCGTAGTCCTCACATTCGTAGATGTGGGCATCCCTGTATTCCTTTGCCTTTTGGAAAATGTTGCGCTGTATCTCGCCGAGCAAACCTTTAACGTATTCCTCGATGCCCTCGACGGGTAGGTTCTGCTTCTCAAGCGTGTCCCTGCGCATGACTTCCACCAAGCCCTGCTCCAGGTCGCGCGCACCGAGCACTATGCGTACGGGGACTCCCTTCAGCTCGTAGTCGGCAAACTTGAATCCCGGTCGCCTGTTGTCGGCATTGTCGTACTTGACGGACACGCCCAGTTCCTTCAGGCGTGCCACGATGGCTGCCGCCCTTGCGTCCAGTTGCTCCATCTGCGCCGGCTTGCCTATAGGAATTATCACCACCTGCAAGGGAGCCAAGGCAGGAGGCAACACCAGTCCGTTGTCGTCGGAATGCGTCATGATGAGGGCTCCCATCAGCCTGGTGCTCACGCCCCAGCTCGTAGCCCATGCGTACTCGGGCTTGTTCTCCTTGTTGAGGAACTGCACATCGAAAGCCTTGCCGAAATTCTGCCCCAGGAAATGACTGGTGCCACTCTGCAAAGCCTTGCCGTCCTGCATCATAGCCTCGATGGTATAGGTGTCGAGTGCGCCGGCGAAACGCTCCGTCTCGCTCTTCACTCCCTGAACCACAGGCACCGCCATATAGTTCTCGGCAAAGTCGGCATACACCTTCAGCATCTGCTGGGCACGTGCCTCAGCCTCCTCGCGAGAGGCATGGGCGGTGTGTCCCTCCTGCCAGAGGAACTCGCTCGTGCGCAGGAAGAGCCTGGTGCGCATCTCCCATCTCATGACGTTGCACCACTGGTTTACCAGCAGGGGAAGGTCGCGATACGACTGTATCCAATTCTTGAATGTGTTCCAAATGATAGTCTCCGACGTGGGACGTATGATGAGTTCCTCCTCCAGACGAGCAGCAGGATCCACCACCACACCATCATGGGTCTCGTTCGTCTTCAGACGATAATGGGTAACCACCGCACACTCCTTGGCGAAGCCTTCCACATGCTCTGCCTCCTTGCTAAGGAAACTCTTGGGGATGAGCAGGGGGAAGTAGGCGTTCTGCACTCCCGTCTCCTTGAACATGTCATCGAGTATGCGCTGCATCTTCTCCCATATAGCATACCCGTATGGCTTTATCACCATGCATCCACGCACGTCAGACTGCTCTGCCAAGTCTGCCTTCACCACCAATTCGTTGTACCACTTGCTGTAGTCCTCGCTACGCTTTGTAAGGAAATCCAATTCTTTTGCCATATCTTGAAAATCGTTTGTCTTGACTGTTAATTTAGGGGATATTCTTCCTATTAGTTGTTAAACGACCACAAAAGTACAAAAAAAAACGCTTATCCCCGTTCCGCAAGACAATAAATTTATCTA
>SFXD01000017.1 GCA_004559785.1 bacterium
GCTCGGCTTTGCCAAGAGTGGTCAGACTTAAAGTTATGCTGCGCTCTTTCGCATCTTCCTCTTTTTTCCGATACACGGTGAATCCTCCAGAACTACGTCCTTTTGTCCGATGAACCAAACGACCTATGCTGTCAGGCATGAAAACGGCATTAACTTTTTGTGCAAGAGTGCGGTCTAAGTTCTTGCCAATGATTGAACATGCTGAATACATCGCCTTCATCAGATGCGTTTTACCTGTACCGTTCTCACCTACGATAATATTAATGCCTGGAGAGAAACTGATGTCAATATCGCTAAAGACAGTAAAGCTTTCTGCTTGGAATTTCGTTATCATATTGTCTTGTTGAAGAATTTGTTGATGATGTCGTTTGTCTTATTTATACGTTCGCTCTCGCTCAGTGAATCTTCAAGATAGAGATAGTCGAAGCGGCGGTAGCCGAACTTCTCTTCGTTCTGCCTGAGGAACTGCCCCTCGACGAATGCACGGCGGTCCTTGAACGCCTCGTCCTGGGCATAGAGTGCGCCCTTGGTCTCCACGATGAGCACCTTGTGGATTTTGTCGTCTTGACGCTTCACGATAAGGAAGTCGGGCGTATATCTACCAATGAATTTCCACTGGCCGTGGGCGTTCTTCTTGAAGCAGTCGATGCGGAACTCCGTGAACTGCCCGTCGCCGTTGTAATACACTTCCAGTTTGTGCTCGTGGATGCATTGCTGCGTCAACACCTCGTTGAGGAAGACGGACTCAAAGGCACTATCCACGTGATAAGGCAGATAGTGGTAGGAGCGGTCTTTGTTTGGCTCACTGCTGAATTTCGCCTTGAGTTGCTCTGCCATTGCCGTCTGTCCCATAGCCATCAGTCCGTCGATGATGGCTTGCGTCTTGTCATCCACAAGCACCTCGCCACGGTCTTCCTTCACGATATTCTCCACCTTGTCCCTGTCGGGAATATAGTCCTTCTCCTTTGATTTCAGCACCTCAATAGGCGAAAAGACGGTGTCGGCATGGATGTGCAGCAGCGAGGCATCGGTATCTATGAGTTCCTGCCGCACGCTGAGGATGCGCTTCACGTAGAAGGCCTTGCGGATGTTGGCATTCACCCGGGCAATGTCATAGTGGGAGCTGAACCGTGTCATGCCCTCTGCATCGGTATAGGTGATGGCGTTGAAGATAGCTTCGAGGGCATCCTGTTGGCGGTTGAGCTGCTGGACGGTAATATTTCCGAAACTCTCCTTGGCTATGCGGTACAGCCATTGGTTGTAGTTGGTGATTTCGCTGCCATGCTCACCGCTGTCTGCAATGGTGCTTGTGCGCTGCAGCCCTCGGTCGGTTATTTGCCATTCGGTCACTACGGGATTATCCACGTATGCAGATTCTGCGGCATTGCTCAGTTCCTCGCGAGTGGTATCGTCGGTCACTTGATATTCAATCACACCCGTACTTGTCACCCGCATCTGGTAAAACTCCACCTTTGGGAGGTGCAGGTGGGCGGTGCGGTCGTAGCGGTTGAGCAGAACGACATCCTCACGTTTCCTGCCCTGCTGAAACTCCAGAATGGAGATGTGCTGCTGCTTCTGCAGCTGTTCGTCGAGATACTTGTAGTTCTCGCTGTTCATATAGATGAGGGCAGTCTCACGGCTTGCGTCCGTCACCTCCCGCAGACAGCGGCATGATGTCTGGAGTACCATGTTCTTGGGGCAGTCTTTCTCCTGCGATAGGATGATGCCCGTAAGGCTTTTGCAATCCCATCCCTCCTTGCCAATCTGTACGAGCAAAATGATGCGCTTGCGCGACTGTGGGCGGTCGAGCATGGCAAACTCCGCGCGTGCCGTCTGCGGGGCAGGATATTGCCTGTTGCCTTCATGGAACTTCAGCACCGCCTCTGCCGGGTCGATGCCTTCTTCACTGCATATACGGTTGACAAGCGGATAGATGACCGTTTCGAGCGTCTCAATGGTTCCGCAGTAGATGCCCAACTTGGCGCAGGTGCCATTGGCATACACGGTGTCCTTGTACAGGTGCAGGAACTCCCTTACACCTTTCTCCACAATCTCCTCGCGCTCGCTGCTGTCGCTCCTTACGACTTTTGGCACTTTGAGGAAATTGCCTATACCCTCAGCCAAAGGATAGTAGTTGGTGATGTTCGACATCTCGGTGGTAGCCACGCTCTGCTCCTCGGTCACGGCTATCTTGTCCTTCTTGTCAAGATACGGAGTGCCTGAAAAGCCCAATACTGTGGTGATGGAGCCCTGGCTTGCCCAGCGGTTGACCACGGTGCGAAGCTTAGCCTCGTCATCGTTGGCAGAGGAAGACACATGGTGCACCTCGTCGAGCAGGATGGACAGGTGGGGCAGTTTGCCTATCTTGTTGCGCAGTTCGTTGGCCACACGATCTTTCTCGTCGTCCGACTCATCGTGGAAGTCAAACAGCCCATCCCTGCCTTTGTCGATACGGTCGAGTATCACCTTCTCAGCATTGGTCACAGCCACAAGGCCGAAGAGTTCAGCCAAGGGTTCGTGTATGGCTATCTTCTGCACATTAGGGTTCTTGGTGCGGTTTGACTTATTGGCACTCTTGTTCTCGTCCAGCATTTCAAACTTCAGTTCACGCTTCAGTTGCGATGCTGCCGGCTCAGGTATCACCCACGAGGGGTCGAATTCCTGTATGGTGCGGAGGCTCGGAATGACGGAAGTCTTCAATCCCGACGGCACCAATATCATGAAGTTGTGGGCAAAGGCAGGATTGTCAGGTTCCTGCCGGGCAAAATAAAGGTCGACGTAGATGAATGCCGCCATGAGGAAAGTCTTGCCCGCACCCATCGGAAGGCTGAACACATAGTCGGGGTAGTTGACACCGTAGAAGACACGGTTGAAGATACCGTCGAAATCGATGTTCAGAGGCTCTGCCATCACCGCCTTGCGCAAACCTTCGGCAAGGGGCTTGCCCTTCTCTTCCTTCAGCGAGGCAAACTCATAGAGAGCAACGGCAGCAGGCGACTCCTTGAACACCCTGCGTGCGGCGGCAGACAACGGCATATTGTCAATATCGTCGTGGGTGAGCGTGTTGAACTTGCCCTGCTTGAAGAGTTCGGCAAGCGGCAGGTTCTGGCATTCTATTTTCAGATACAAGTACGTCTTGATGGCATCCACCTGGGCGTCACGCATCTTGCCCCGCTGCTCCATGTAAGCGATGAGCGGCAAGGCCGGGCAATCCGGGCGCGAAAGCCATTGGTCGCGCTTGTGGGTTATTATATGGTAGAACATATCCTATCTTTATTTCGAATGCAAATATACATGAAAATTCCCAATTATAAACCAACCGAGATAAAGAAACTTATTCAACTTTCGCATGTTCAAATGGATTAGGTATCAAAAGAAAGTCCGGTGCGCCCCTTTGGGGCGTGCCTTGAACCGTTGTTATACCAGCGTCAAGCACTTGCGGTACTTGGAAAAACATTCTAATGACCGATTCGGGTTTTTCACGACGTTCCTTGTCTGATTTGTCACTTTTTTTTGTATTTTTGCAGCGTCATACCATCCCATTAAGTGCAGACAATGAAGAAAAAAGGCGATATACTCATCATAGACGACAACGAGGCGATGCTCGTGTCGCTCAGGATGCTCCTGAAGAATGTGTTCGAGGATGTGCAGACATCCGCCACTCCCAACGCCATCCCGTCGCTCCTGCGAAAGAAGAAGCCCGATGTGGTGCTGCTCGACATGAATTTCGGACGTGGCATCAACAACGGAAACGAGGGACTCTTCTGGCTGAAGGAGATAAAACGCCTGGAACCCGAAGTAGCAGTCGTGCTCTTTACGGCCTATGCCGACATCGACCTGGCCGTGAAGGGAATAAAGGAAGGAGCAGCCGACTTTGTCGTTAAGCCGTTTGAAAACGTAGTGCTGGTGGAGAAGCTGACCGCACTCAGAAGAAAGGAAGCGGGAAGGCTGACCCCGAGGCTTGCCGAGCTGTGTTATTGGGGGCAGTCGAAGACGATGGAGGAACTGCACGTTATGGCAGAGAAAGTGGCCGTCACCGATGCCAACATACTCATCACCGGCGAAAACGGCACAGGCAAGGAGGTGCTGGCACGAGAGATTCACCGATTGTCAAGACGCTCGGGACGTCAGATGGTGACCGTCGATATGGGTGCCGTCAGCGAAACGCTCTTCGAGAGCGAACTGTTCGGCTATATGCGCGGAGCCTTCACCGACGCCAAAAGCGACAAGCCCGGAAAGATGGAGTTGGCAGAGGGCAGTACGCTGTTTATGGACGAAATAGGCAATCTCTCCTACCCTCTTCAGGCAAAACTGCTCAACGCCCTTCAGAGGAGGACCGTCACACGCATCGGAGGAACAAAGGAGATACCCATCAACCTGAGGCTCATCACCGCCACCAACCGCAACCTGCAGCAGATGGTACAGGAGGGCACATTCCGCGAGGACCTCCTCTACCGCATCAACACCATCTGCCTCCACCTGCCGCCTTTGCGCGAACGTAAGGAAGACATCATGCCGCTGGCAGAGCGGTTCGTCGGCAAGTTTGCCAGTCTCTACGGCAAGCCGCCCATTGCATTGGACGAGAAGACGCAAAAAGCACTCGTCACCTACCCCTGGCCCGGGAACATACGCGAGCTGGAGCATTGCATGGAGCGTGCCGTGATACTGGGCGAGGTAGCCTTGCCTGACCTTCCTGCCTCCTCCACCTCTTCCCCGGTGTCGTCCGTCTCGCTTGCCTCCATGGAGCGCGACCTCATTGCCCGCACCATACATGACTGCGAGGGCAACCTCACGCTTGTGGCACACCGACTGGACATCTCACGCCAGACTCTATACAACAAGATAAAGAAATATGGACTCTGACGTCATCCTCGCAATCCTTGCCACTGCCGCCGCCAGTGCCGTGGGCTACTGGCGGCTGTATCGCCGCTACCGGCGCACGATAGGCAAGGTGACGTTTCTCTTCAATGCCATCGACAACCTCGATTTCTCCTTCCGCTTTCCCGAGGAAGGGCGCGACCGTGTAGTCAATGAGTCGCTCAACCGCATCCGGCGCATCCTGGAACAGGCGCGAACCGACCTCATGGAGCGCGAGCGGTTCTATGAGCAGATTATCAATGCCGTTTCCACTGGCATCATGGTGGTGGACGAGCGAGGGAGCGTACTCCAATACAACGAGGCAGCACTGCGACTGCTGGGCACGGAAATCATCACTTTCGAAAGCCAGGTGAAGGAAAGACTCTCTTCCGACAATTTCTCCACGCGCGAAACCTCCGCACTCCTCCATAACCAGAAAGTGAGAATCATCGCCTTCAGCGACATCCGCAGCGAACTTTCTTCGCACGAGCTGGAATCCTGGACAAAGCTCATCCGCGTACTGACGCATGAAATCATGAACACTGTGGCACCGATAACCTCGCTCAGCGAGACACTGAGCCACAAGGCCGGCGGCAACGAGGTGCGCAAAGGCCTTTCCGTCATCCATTCCACCGGCAAGCAACTGCTCAACTTTGTGGAGAGCTATCGCCGCATGACGCTCATTCCCCGTCCGCAACCAAGGCTTTTCTATGTGAAGCCCTTCCTCGAACGCCTCATGACCATCAGTTCCGAATATTCCAGGCAGACGGTGGCATCGCTCACCATGACGGATGCCGACCTTCTCCTGTATGCCGACGAAAGCCTCATCGCCCACGTCGTAACCAATCTGCTGAAGAATGCCATAGAGGCGGATGCCACCTCCATCACCCTCTCTGCCTACACCATGCCCGACGATTCCATCTGCATCGACATAGGCAACAACGGCAAGCCCATTCCCGTCGATGAGACCGGACAGATTTTCGTGCCTTTCTTCACCACAAAATCCACGGGCTACGGCATAGGTCTAAGCATCTCCCGCCAAATTATGAAACAAAGCGGCGGCAGCATCGAGCTCGTCGCATCCGATACTGCCACAACCCTGTTCCGCCTCAGATTCTGACAGAAAACATATATACAAGTTACTTGAAGGAAACATCCCCCGCAGATGGAGCTATCTTCTACGCCAGTAAGATTAATAACCTTGCAGCAGTAAGATTAATAACCTTAACGCCGCAAGGTTATTAATCTTACTGGCAAGTATAACGTATTAACAACTCTGGGAAGATAATATGACTATGGTTGGAAATCAGTCACCGTCGGTTAATCCTCCACGATTTTTCCGTCGAATAACTTTATTACTCGCTGCGCCATCGAGGCATCGCGGTCACTGTGCGTCACCATTACTATCGTTGTGCCCTCGCGGTTAAGCTCCGTCAAGAGTTTCATCACCTCTATGCCGTTCTTTGAGTCGAGATTACCCGTCGGCTCGTCGGCGAGTATCATCTTGGGATTGAACACCACGGCACGGGCTATTGCCACCCTTTGCTGCTGACCGCCCGAGAGCTGGTGGGGGAAATGCTTGGCACGATGACTTATCGCCATGCGCTTCATGATGTCCTGCACCCTCTGGCGGCGTTCCTTGGCGGGGATATTAAGATAGGTGAGCGGCAGTTCGATGTTCTCCTCTACGTTCAGCTCGTCAATCAGGTTGAACGATTGGAAAACGAAACCAATCTGTCCCTTGCGCACGTCGGTGCGGTCTTTCTCCTTCAAGGAATCCACCGGGTTCCCGTCGAGCCAATACTTGCCGCCCGTGGGATTGTCGAGCAGTCCGAGGATGTTGAGCAATGTCGATTTGCCACATCCCGAGGGTCCCATAATAGCCACAAACTCGCCGTCCTTCACTTCGAACGACACTCCATTCAATGCAATAGTCTCCACCTCTTCCGTGCGGAACGACTTTGATAGATTCTCTGCTTTGATCATAATATTCTTTTGTATAGTTCTTTAATTATTGTCTTTTATATGTTTTATCGGATTCTCATTCGCCGCCATCCAGCTCTGCACCATCACAGCGACAAAGGAAATCACGAGGATGATTGCTCCTGCCACTGCTATCCAGGGCCACCAGGTGATGCGGTAAGTATATTGTATTATCCAGTCTTTCATGAAATACAAGACGATAGGCACTGAGATGACGAAGGCAATCACTACATACATGAGGAATGTACGCACAAGTCGCCTGTGCATCTGGCCATTAGTTGAGCCGAACACCTTGCGCACGGCTATCTCCTTCTGCCTTTGCTCGATGAAGTATGTGGACATAGCTATCAAGCCGAGCATGGAGATGAGTATAGCCACGAGAGCAAAGAGCGAGACGATGCGCGACGTGCGTATCTGATCTTCAAACCTATCCTGTACCTGCATGTCGACAAAGCGTGCCTGCCGTGTCCCTAATTCCTCATGATAAATCTTGTGATAGAGTCGTGCTATCTCGTTGTAGCCCTCCTCAAGGTCGCCTTCCATCAGTATGTTCAGATTCCAGCAATATTGCACCTTGTCAACCACGGAGATGAGCAACTGGCACTGTTCCTCCTCGATGTTGCGTATGCGGAAGTCGCGGAACGTGCCGCCATATTGCTCCTCGAAATCGTGATTGAGCAAGTGTATCTTCTTCAGTGTGTTGCGTGGGTCGCGTATTGCGTCCGAAGCCTTTGCAGCGTTCTCCATGCTCTTGTTCATATAATACATTCCCGGCTTGGGCTTGCTGCCGTCGGTGAGCGAGAGTCCGTAGATGTCGAAGAATTCCTTCTCCACGATGAAATGCTGTATGCTCATGTCAACAAAACCCTCGCTGCCCACTATCGTCTGGTTGTTGCCGCCGTCTGCCGGTGTACCCATAGAGGGGGATGCGAGTTTCACGCACGAGAGTGTTTTCAGTTCCTGGATGAAACTCTCGGGCAACGACACGTTGTTTATGGTCAGTATGTTGTCCTGACGGAACCCCAAGGGAGCGTCGGTAAGGTGTTTCATCTGCATCACCATAATCAGGGCGCAGGCGAGCATGGTGATGGTTATGACGTTCTGCACCACGATGAACACCCGGCTGAACACCATCTTCGTCTTGTGGACAAACGTGCCGCGCACTATCTCCATCGGCTCAACCCTCGATGACACAACAGCAGGGATGATTCCCGAAACGATGCCTGTCGCCAAGAGTATGGCAAGCAGCATCCCTAAGGACAACGGGCTGACCATCACCGACATATCCATCCTAGTGCCAAGCAGTTCGCCGAAGCTACGTGAGAAAACGAATGCCAACAGCAAGGCTATCATGAACGCAAGCACACAAAGCATCATGCTCTCGCCCACGAATCGCATGGCAATCTCCCTGCGCTGCGCTCCGAACAGACGGCGGGCAGCCATCTCGCGGGCACGTTTGCCCGACTGTGCCACGGTGAGGTTGACATAGTTCATCACGGCAAAAAGCAATATCACGAGAGCCACTGCCGTGAGTATTTTCACCAAGGTGATGTCGCCCGACCGCAGATTGCCATTGCCATCAGCCTTTGAGAAGAAGACATCCTTGTATTTGATGGAGAAAGGCTCTATATACATCTTTTCATCGGGCTTCTGCTCAGCAAAGTGATTCCAGAAGCTGGCATAGCACTCCGTCAGGTCCTTCTCCCTGCCTACGAACGTCTTTTCCTCGCACAGCCTCAGGAAGACACTGCTTCCAGACATATTCACCATACCCTGGAGGAAAGCCTCGTCGGTGTTGGCATAGTTGCCGTATTTCTGGCATTGGAAGTTCACCACAATGTCGGGACGGATAAGGATCCTGCCCTGAAGGTCTTTCATGACACCCGTCACACGAAGCTTCAGTGAGTCGCAGAACGTTATCGTCCTGCCCACCACGTCCGTTTCGCCGAACAGTTTCATGGCGAAAGTCTCGCTCACCACGGCTGCATCCTTGGCTTCCAGACACCTTGCGGCATCGCCTTCCTTCAGCGGATAGCCGAAGAAGGTGAAGAACGTGGAATCGACGGTGAGTGCTTGCGCACGTATCCTTTCATCGCCTTTGTTCACCACCATCCCCATGCCGCACACTCCGCATACCGTCTCAATCTCGGGGAATGTCTTCATAAGCTGTTTCCCCACGTAATGGTGCGTGCCGAGGTATTTCTTGCCAGACATGCTCATGCCTATGGTCTCAATCCTGTCGCTGTCAGGCACGTCGCGCGTCACCCGATACTCCTGCCACACATACACACCAATCAGCATGACGAACATCAGCGAGACGGAGAGTCCGAAGACGTTGATGGCGGTGTAGACCTTGTTCCTTGAAAGAAACGTGATGTACGATTTGATTTTCATGACTTTATCAGTTATTATCCTTGATATGCGCTATCGGATTCTCATTCGCCGCCATCCAGCTCTGCACCGCCACCGCTGCAAGGGATACAAGCAGACAGATGCCCCCGGCAGCAAGGAAAATCCATGGGGAGAGGCTGATGCGATAGGTGAACTGCGACAGCCATTCGCCCATGAAATGCCAGCTTATGGGCACCGCAATGACGAAAGCTATTGCCACATAAGTGAGGAACGTGCGGATGAGCTTGCGGCACACCTGCGAACTCGACGAACCGAACACCTTCCTCACGGCTATCTCCTTCTGCCGCTGCTGAATGAAATAGGTGGACATGGCCACGAGGCCCAGCATCGACACGAGCAATGCCATCATGGCAAAGAGGGTGATGATATGCGACAGTCGGATCGACTCCGTATAGTAGGCCGCTATCTGCTGGTCGATGAACGGGTACTCGTCGAGCATGTCGAAGTTGTATACCTTTTTATATACGTCCTTTATCTGGCTGAGAGCCTCGATAGGGTCGCCAGTGATGAGGATGGAAAAATTCCACGGATATGCCGCCTTGTCCACGATGAAGATTATCATTGGATGAGTCGCCTCCTCGATGTTCCTGATATGGAAAT
This sequence comes from bacterium, assembly GCA_004559785.1. Classification (GTDB taxonomy): domain Bacteria; phylum Bacteroidota; class Bacteroidia; order Bacteroidales; family Bacteroidaceae; genus Physcousia. The sequence continues at coordinate 9,853 of SFXD01000017.1, forward strand.
CTTCGAGCACTCCGCAGGCATGAGGATTTATGTCTTTGCCTCTGTCGCCTAACATATATTCCCAATGCAGCTCGTAAAACTCATTGCCCATCTCGCGTAGCGTCTGTTCTGTCACGTATAGCTTTATGTTGCTGCCGCCGGTGTTCTCCTTCTTCGGTTTCAGACCATACATCTCCAGGAAGTTTCGGTCGCCAAACAGGATTTGCAGACTTACGGTTTTCTTAGAGTCCAAAGTCATGGTGTTGTTGTTGCCTCCGTTGCTTGGGGTACCTGCCGATGCGCTCACGAGTTTCACGCAGGCAAGTTTCTCCACCTCCTTGCAGAAGGTAGATGCCTGAATGCTGTCGCCTGGGTTTCCCAGCACCACGATGTTGTCCTTGCTGAAGCCCATCGGGGCATTGATGATGTGGCGCATCTGAAGCGACATGGTCAGAGCCACGGCTATCATCACAATGGTTATCACGTTCTGCAAGACGATAAACACCCTACTGAATACCATTCTCGTATGATGGGCAAATGTTCCGCGAACCACCTCTATAGGTTGCGCCCTCGATATTACCACCGCAGGGACAACACCTGCCAAGGCTCCTAAGAGCAGGGCGAAGAGCAGCACTCCGCAAATGCTAATCGGAGTAAGCGCATCAGCAAGCAGCAGCTTTGTATCGAGCAAATGCGAGAAGAACGGGGCAAAAGCGGCGGCAAGCAAAAGGCTCAATAAAAGCGAAAACATACTGAGCATGATGCTCTCTGCCATCAGACGACCCATGATATGGCAGCGCTGACTGCCATGGAGGCGACGCATAGCCATCTCGCGCGAACGTCTGCCCGACTGCGCCACAGTGAGGTTGATGTAGTTGAACACGGCAAACAACAGCACCACCAGACACGAGGCGAACAACATCCTCACGAGTTTCAGACTGCCTCGTGAGGTATGCCGATTGCAATCCTGTATCTCTGAGAAATACTGTTCGGAGAACGGCAGAACAATAGCCTTCGATGGTCTGTCCTTCAACTGGAATATCCAGAAGAACTCCTTGAAATATTGTGCCATGTCGGCGGTCTTTGCCTGAAGGTCGGTGTTCGGTTTTGTCAGCACATAGAGGTCAGAGCCAATGGCATTGTTCATGTTTTCAATGAGGCTTGAATTGCCCACATGCTCAAAGCGGCAAACGAGGTCGGCCTTCTGCAGCGAACTGTGCTCCATCTCCTTCATCACGCCCGTCACCTTCAGCTTCTTGTCGCGATAAGCCAACGTCACGTGCTTACCCACCGGGTCGCTGTCGCCGAAGAGTTGCCGTGCAAGCGCCTCTGTCACCACGCAGTCATCCTTACCACGCAGCACGCTCCCGCGGTCGCCCCTAAGCAGTTCGAAGTCGAACATCTGAAAGAACGTGGAGTCCACATACATGGCATATTTCTTCACCAACTGGTCGTCGTTAATGTGAATCAATGTTTCGTCGCTTGCCACTCCGCAAGTCATCTCAATCTCGGGATAGCGGCTCTTCAGGTATGGCGACACCTGGCGCGACATTCCAATCACCTTGTCGTCACCTCCCATGTCGATGCCCAAGGTATATATCCTCTCCGCCTTAGAGTGCTGCTTGTCCACCCGATACTCCTGCCACACATACACGCCAATCAGCATCACGAACATCAGCGAGAGGCTGAGGCCGAATACGTTGATGGCGGTATAAACCTTATTTCTTGATAGAAACGTAATGTACGATTTGATTTTCATTTTATCCTTTAATTGTTTATTATCAGCACCTCATTATCTTTAAATGCCTCATATCCACTGACGATTACCTTCTCGCCAGGCTCCAGTCCTTCGAGCACCTCGTAGTACTGCGGATTCTGCCTGCCGATGCGGATGTTGCGGCGATAAGCCTTGTTGCCATCTGAGTCGAGCACGAAGATCCAGTTGCCGCCAGTGACGGAATAGAATGTGCCTTTGGGTATTAGTACTGCCTGCTTGGATTCGCCAAGCTGGAGGTCAATGTAGTAGGTCTGACCAGTGCGGATATTCTTCGGACGCTCGCCGTTGAAAGTGAAATCAATCTTGAAGCGTCCCTCTTTTACTTCGGGATATACCTTCCTTACACAGAGAGTATAGCTATTGCCGCCCTGTGTGAATGTGGCGGTAAGGCCTTGATGAACTCGGTCGATATAGTGCTCATCCACTTGCGCCCTTACCTTATAGTCGGAGAGGTCATTGATGACTCCTATCTTCTGTCCTGCTCCTACGCTCTGTCCTAACTCAACGTCTAAGAGTCCCACTTCTCCGTCGGTCTGCGCCCTCACCTCAAGTCGCTCCTTGCGCTGACGCACTAACAACACGTTCTTCTGCATAGCGGCGAGGTTATCGCCCATCTGGTCCACCTGCGACTGCCTGAGCTGTGCGTCCTTGCTGAGTTTCTGCTTCACGAGCTGCAGTTTCCTGGCCGACAGTTCGTAGTCCTCCTTCGCTTTCAGGTAGTCCTCGCGGCTCACGAGCCGCTCCTCATAGAGTTGCTCCTGGTGCTCCCATGCCCGGCGTTTTGCCACAACGTCCTGTTCCAGCTGTGCCTCCTCGCTCTCGTTGGCCAGTTTGTCCTGCTCCATGGTGATGTGGGTGTTGCGCAGCATGTTCTGCTTCTCGGCCAGCTCGCTTTCCGCCTGCAGAATCTGCAGGTCGAGATTGGTGTTGGAGAGGCGCACGAGCACGTCGCCCTTCTTCACTTTTGCGCCTTCCTCTACGACACGTTCCAATACTATGCCGCCCTCCTGTGGCGACACCTGCACCACCTGTATGGGCACCACCTGCCCGTCCACCGACACATAGTCGCTGAACTCCTTCTTTTCCACGCTTCCGATGTTCAGCCCCCGTCGCTCCACCCTCAGCGTGGAGGTATAATTGCCCGTGGCCATCCACAGGAGCGCAGCCACCACTGCCGTGCCTCCTGCCGTCCATCCCCAGTATTTCTTAGGGATGATGTACTTCTTTTTTTCAATCTTTATGTCCATAATTCCTGATTTTAACTATTCATCCAAATAAGGGGCAGCAAGCAATCAGCCCAGGGCGCAGAACACCCAATCTTCTCTTTAGCTGAACAACCAATTCTTATTCCTCATAATATTCCACAAGCCTCTTCTTTATCTCTGCCATCAGCCTTGTCTGCAGCAGCCGCACGCGCGAGTTGTGCAATGTCTGTGCCGAGGTATGGAGGTCGAAGGTAGAGAGCATGCCCTCCTCGTATTTCCTGGTGCTGAGGTGATGTGCCACAGAGTCGCTGGCCACCTTGCGTTCCATCAGCACCACCTCCCTTGCATAGCCGTCGCGCTCCAGCACCGCCTGCCGATAGTCGCTGCCTACGTTCAGGCGTGCCTCTTCGCGTTCTATCTCGGCCAGGCGCACATTTCCCAGTGCCTTCCTCACATGCCTGACGGTGGCGAAATTGAACAGCGGGAACGACAGCGAGGCATAGACATACTCACCGAGATTGTTCTTTATCTGACGGGAGAAGGACGTACCCAGCTCACTCGAAGAAAGATTCCTGTAGTAACCCGTAGACACGCCGCCGCCGATGGAGAGCGACGGCCACAGCTTTCCGCACGTTATCCTATAGTTGAGCCGGGCAGCGGCAAGGGCATGCTCCGCCTCCGTCATCCGCCCGGATGCCAGTCCTGGGCCGCCGGCCGCCTCGTGCGTCTCTGCTCCCAGCTGCCCGTCCACTCTTATTTCCTCGCTTACCTCCATCCCCATCGCCTTCTTCAGCATCATCACAGCCTTCTGCGCAGCCGTCTTCTGATGCTCCACGGCGTATTCGTCCTCAGCCGCCTGCGCCTCCATCTGCGCCACGTCGGGGTAGCTCTTCATGCCCAGCGTCTCCATCCGTCGTGTCTTCAGGAGCAGCTGCCGGCTGTCAGCCAGTTTGTCCTCGGCAATGCGGAGCGAAGCCTCGTTGTACACCGCATCCACATATCGCTCCATCACCTCTATCGCCTTCTCGTCCCGTGCCAGGGCAAGGGCGTTGTCGCTTCGCCTCACCTCTAACCGTGCCTTGCGGAAGGCATTCCATGTCTGCGCCCCGTCGAAGAGCATTAGCGAGCCGCCCACGGAATAGTTGTTGCTGAAAGAGGTGATGGTGTTGTAGGTGTTGGTTTCGGGGTCCACATTGCGTCCCCAGGACAGTTGCGTCCCCACGCCTGCCGACAGCGACGGCATGAAGCCTGCCGCTGCCGCCCCCCGTTCCTCACGGGCATTGTCGGCCTCCACCCTTTTGCGCCTGATGTCCGTGGCATGGGTCATGGCATACGCTATACATTGGTCGAGCGTCCACACGTCGCCATCGGGCTGCGCCGGAGCCTGTGCCCCCATGCTGCCACAAGGCATCAGCATCAGGGTGATAACAATAGTCCTTAGTATCATTTCTTCTGTCTGTTTGCAATTTTTCTACAGATTCCCTTACCAAAACCGTGCCACAATAGGAAACCACTGATTTCCAGTGCAGGGCAGGAAGAGACAGAAAACCGGCTGTCCATATTCTGGATAGCCGGTGTAAAAATATTGGACGGAATGCTATGTGCAGAGTCTTACAATACGGTGTTCTCCACCACCTCGCCATCCAACAGGTTAATTATTCGGTGGGCAAAGGCTGCGTCATGCCTGCTGTGGGTCACCATCACGACGGTGGTCCCCTCGGCATTGAGTTGCGAGAGCAGTTGCATGACATCCAGCCCGTTCTTTGAATCGAGGTTGCCCGTAGGCTCATCTGCAAGTATCAACCGGGGCTTGCCTACCACGGCACGAGCAATGGCTACGCGCTGCTGCTGACCTCCGGAGAGCTGCTGCGGATAGTGCGTTGCACGCTGTGAGAGGTTCACCTTGCGCAGGATGTCCAGTACACGTTCCCTGCGTTCTGCCTTGGGGACGTTGAGATACTTCAGCTGAAGGTCGACGTTTTCCTCTACCGTCATCTCGTCGATGAGGTTGAAGCTCTGGAACACGAAGCCTATGCGCCCCTTGCGATGCATGGTGCGTTCTCTCTCCCTGAGGTGTCCGACCTCCTCGCCTGCCAGGTAGTAGTTTCCCTCGTCGGGGCTGTCAAGCAGCCCAATTATGTTCAGCAGTGTTGACTTGCCACATCCCGAAGGTCCCATGATGGCTACGAACTCGCCTTCCCCTACCTCTAAGCTGACGCCGTTCAATGCCGTTGTCTCTACGTTCTCCGTACGGAAGACCTTGGATAGATTCTCAATCTTTATCATATTTCCTTTGTCGTTATAATTTACAGGTCATAGAACATTCCCCCCCCTTACAGCTATTCTGTCTTCAGGTATTCCATAGGGTTGGCGGTTGCCACTTTCAGCGTGCGGCTTATGACGGATATGAAAGCCACCAGTATGCTGAACAGAGAAGCAAAGGCAAGCGCCCACCACGGCATGGGAATCCGGTAGACAAAGCCCGACAGGTAGTGCTGCATGGCTTTCATGCTAAACGGCATTGCCACGACAATCGCAGCCATGGACAGCACAAGGAATCGGCTGGACAAAGTCCATACGGCATCCGTCACCGTCGCCCCCATCGCCTTGCGCAGGGCTATCTGCTTGCGCTGCTGCTCGCCGTAATACACCGACATGGCGAACATGCCCAGGGCGGAGATGAGTATAGAGACGAGCATGAAGGTGAGGACGAGCGACATCGTGTTGCGCTGGGTCTTCAGTCCATCGCTCAATATGTCGTCGATGTATTTGCAATTCATCTCAAGAGGCATACCCCTTACTTCTTTCGTCACCATGCTGCAAGTGTTCTTCACGGCGGCAAGAGCCTTGTCGTGGTCGCCACGGGTCTTTATCAACATCGAATAATACCATCCATCGTGAGGAGCCACCATGATGCCGTTATAACACTTGTCCATCGCGTTTGGCATGGCAGTGCCGGCACGGTAGTCGGCTATCACTCCGCAACATTCATATTCGGGTTTTCCGTTCGTGACACCAAAATATGGTTTCTTTGCCGACACACCCCAAAAGTGCTTTCCGCTTTCAGTCACCCACACCTTTCCCTCGGTTGGCAAGCAGTATTGCTCAATCACCTTTATTCCCAATATCTTCATCGCAGTGGAGTCGAGACGGCACATCGCCACCCATGACAACACCTTGTCATTTTCGTCATGCACACCATTGGCATCGCATTGTAATGGTGTCCCTCCACATGGCGTTGCCTCCACTACCTCGGGCAGTGCCTTCAGCCTGTCTGCCAGGAGCTGTTGCTTGTCAAGGCCATAGCCTACCACCCCCGTATATGCCATGATGATGTCTTCCTTGTCGTAGCCGTAGGAAAGTGTGTAGAGATGGTGCATTTGCAAGGTCATTGTCAATCCCACGGCTACGAGAACCGTACTGACCACGCCCTGCGCAGTGATGAACACCTTGCTGAACCACATCTTGTTCTTAATCCGGAGACTGCCCTTTACCACGTCGATGGGGTTAAACCGCGACACTACCATGGCGGGAATGATGCCGCAGACGACTGATATGGCAAGGAGTGCCGCTACGGCGACGAGCATCATGGCGGGAGACACGGAGAGAGAAATCCTCGTGTCAAGCATGTCTTCGAACACGGGCAGCAGGCATAGTGCCAACATTAGACCGATGATGAAGCAGGCTGACGTGAACAGCACCGACTCCTTGAAATATCTTACCACCACACCCCATGCGCTCTCGCCCAACAGTCGGCGTGTTGCCATCTCCTTTGCCCGTTTGCCGGCTTGCGCCACGGTGAGGTTGATATAATTGAATATTGCGCACACGAGAAGCACAAGGGCCACGGCAAGCAGGATGTCAACCAACTTCTTGTCGCCTTGGCGGAACTTCCAGTTGGAGATGGTGGAGAAATATAATTTGTCCAAGCGCACTATCGTCGAGCCCCACAGGAACTTGCCGTCATTCTCGCGTGAATACTCAAATTCTTTCCAGTAATCCACATACTTGTCGAGCAGTTTGTCCGCCACTTTGTCGGGGTCGGCATCCTTGTCGAGGCGTACAAAAGGAACAGTCTCGCCGAAGTTGTCCATCTTTGCCGTCAGCTTTTCCGCGTATTTCATTGAAACCATCACATCGCATGGCTCAAAGATGTCAGACTTGCCGAAGTCGGGCATCACTCCCGCTATCCTGAACGTGAGGGTGTCGTATTTCATCGTCTTGCCGATGGCATCGCCATTGCCGAAAGCCTTGGCTGCGAACGACTCGCTGACGATGGCTTCGTCCTCTGAGGTAAGCACCCTGTCGCGACGGCATCCACGGACGTCATATCCGAAGAACTCAAAGAAGTTTGGGTCGACGCAGTATGCGTCCGTCTTGAAGAACGTCTCGCCAACCATAAACCCGGGGATATTGTTGGCGGTGGCAACCCTTGTCCATTCCTTTATCTCTGGTATGGAAGGGAAGAACTCCTGCGCCGTTCCCCATGTCATGCCGAGATAGTCGCCGGTGCCCACGGCATAAATCTCCTTTGCCTTCTCACCAGCCTTGCCCACGCTGTATTCCATTGCGGTATAGGCTCCGAGTACGACTACAAAGCCCAGGGCAACCGACATTCCGAAAGCCTCGATGGCGGTGTAGAGCCTGTTGCGAGACAAAAATGTAAGATACGATTTCATATTGCTTGCTATGTCCTGATGTTTCTTGCGCTGCAAAGTTACATACTTGCCTGCTTCCTGCAATGGATTTCTCCGCCTACGGCAGCAGATTGTATTAAAACAATACAATTTTCTGTATTAAAACAATACAATTCCACCTCCGCCCTACGCCGATATGGATTATTTTCGTACCTTTGACCTCACGAACATGTACGGCAAGCAATATGCGGAAAGATATGGCAAACTATGGAACCCTACTCGTGGTGGACGACAATGCGTCCATCTTCACCACCCTGGAGATATGCCTCGACGGGGTGTTCGAGCGCATCCTGACGCTCACCCGTCCCGAGGATGTGCTCGTGACGCTGAAACAGGAGGCGGTGGACGTCATCCTGCTCGACATGAACTTCTCCCTCGGCGTCAACAGCGGGCAGGAGGGGTTGCTGTGGCTGCAAGCCATACATCGCCGACATCCCAACATACCGATAGTGCTGATGACGGCATACGCCGACGTCAGGCTTGCCGTGAACGGGCTAAAGAGCGGGGCTACGGATTTTGTCACCAAGCCTTGGGACAACCACGAACTGATACGGGTGCTGAAGGATGCCATCGATGCCAGCACGGAAGTCATTCCCCTGGGGAAGATGGAAGAGCAACATGTGCGCAAGGTAGTGGACAAGTGCCATGGCAACATCAGCAAGGCCGCGGAAATGCTGGAGATCTCGCGTCAGAGACTTTACAAGAAACTGGGCAAATGATCTATATAGCTATAACCCTGGCCTTGATTGCAGCATTAGCCACGATTGGCACGGTGGCCTTCCTCCACCATCAGGACACCCTGAAAATGAGAGCACACCTGATGCGCGAGGCTATCAGGAACCACGATTTCACATTCCACCTGCCCGTCAAGGGACTTTTCTACGGAGAGAAGGCTTTGCAGGAGGCTCTGAACGACCTTGGTGACGACATAGGCCGGCTGGTTGCACGGAACGAGGTCGAGTCCTGGCAGAAACTGACACGCGTGCTGACGCACGAGATAATGAATGTGACCACTCCCATACAAAGCATCAGCCAGGCATACATCGAACATCCAAGCGTACGGGGCACGTCGCTGGAGAAGGGCATCGTAGCCATCAACGAAGCCAGCAGGAACCTAATGACGTTTGTAGACAGTTACCGCAAGCTGACCCAGCTGCAGAAGCCCAGCCTGTCCACCTTCCACCTGCAAGACTTGCTTTCCGACATCATTGCCATGTATCCCGACGTCACATGGAAGACCGACCGGCACGAGGACGTTGTGCTCCACACCGACGAGACGCTGCTGAGGCAGGTGATTGTCAACATCGTGAAGAATGCCACCGAAGCGGGGGCCAAGAACATGGATTTTGCCTGGCACGACGGCCAGCTGCTCGTCAGCAACGACGGAGCACCCATTCCTGCCGAGGTGCGCATGGACATCTTCATACCTTTCTTTACCACAAAGAAGTCCGGCACTGGCATAGGGCTCGCCCTGTCAAGGCAGATAATGACCATGCAGGGAGGTGCGCTTACACTGTCAGAGAAGGCTCGGAAAGGATACCACACTACCTTCGTACTTGACTTCGCACCCGGCTCCATCAAGACCCCGTAGAAAGTGTCCGTGCAACGGACATTCCATTCCAGCCATTGCCAAAAATATTTTACACGCCGTGACGGTCTGTTTTTTCCTTCACGACATACCATATCTTCCCTCGGGAGGGAAAAACTTTTTCCTCGGGAGGAAATATTTCTTCCCTCCCGAGGAAATAATTTATCCCACGCAAGTCTCTCTCCGTTGACTGAGAATGGAACTTCAAAAAGAGGTAAGCAATCTTTACAGGATGTTCTACAAATCTGTCTTCAGGGGGGCTCTATAAATTAGCCCCAAATCCATAGGACACCCCAAACTCAGACAATAGCCCAATGACCGGTTGGGCATTATTGCTCCTTGTATTCTGGGAAGTTGGAGAAAGGCCGTCCCTCTACCTCATAGTAAGGTCACCCCTTCCTCTTCAAGGCGAACAAGGCAGCCAACGCCACCATCAAGGCAATGCCAGCCCCAAGCCCATAGCCCAGGGGCAACTGGAATCCCTCTGGTGCGATGATGATGTAGCTGGTGCATACCACTGTCATGAACAATGCCGGCACGAAAGCTATCCAATGGCACCTGCCGCTACGCCTCAGCCAAGCCGTGGCAGCCCACAGAGTGATGCAGGCAAGCGTCTGGTTGAACCATGCAAAGTAACGCCACAGCACATTGAAGTCGACGAACATCAGCAGCGTGGCAATGGCAAACAGGGGCAGGCAGAGCGCAAGCCTCAGCCATGCCTTGTCCTGCGGCACGTGGAGGAAGTCGGCAGCTATGAGCCTTGCGCTGCGGAATGCGGTGTCGCCACTCGTAATGGGAGCCGCCACCACCCCGAGCACGGCAAGCACAGCCCCTACCGAACCCATCCACGACGTACAGACCTCCTTGACGACTATTGCGGGGTTTCCCATGGAGGCAAGTTTCTCGTATGCCGTGGCATCAGCCTCCCCGGGCAACGTGGAAGCGAACTTGACGGCAGCCGCCGCCCACACCAAGGCTACCACGCCCTCGGTTATCATGGCTCCGTAGAATATGGGACGACCATACCTCTCGTTCGTCATGCACCGTGCCATGAGCGGGCTCTGCGTGCCGTGGAAGCCACTTATGGCTCCGCAGGCAATGGTGATGCACAGCATGGGGAATATGGGGAGCCCCTTGGGGTGGTGCGACTCAAGCAGTCCGTCCGTCAACTCGGGCAACCACCCTTCTGCCGCATATATGTTCCACCCTATGCCCAGAGCCATCAGCAGCAGGGCTCCGCCGAACAGGGGATAGACCTTGCTGATGAGCTTGTCGATGGGGAGGAAGGTGGCAAGCAGGTAATAGAGCAGGATGATGGCTATCCAACATGCGTTGGTCCATAGCCACCCGCTGTCGGGAGTCATGCTGTCGAGCAAGGAGGCCGGGGTAGTGACGAACACGGCTCCTACCAGCACAAGCAGGACGAGCGAACACACGCGCATCAGCAGGCGCACCACGCTTCCCAATTCGTCTCCCACCACCTCTGGCAGGGAGACCCCACCCTTGCGGACGCATATCATGCCGCACATGTAGTCGTGCACGGCACCTGCGAAGATACACCCCAGCACTATCCACAGGTATGCCGATGGTCCGAACAGGATTCCCATGATGGCCCCGAATATCGGTCCCGTACCAGCGATGTTCAGGAACTGTATTAGGAACACCCTCCATGCAGGTATGGGGATGTAGTCCACGCCGTCGCGCTTGCTGTAGCATGGCATTTCGGATTTGCCGTCGGGGCTGAACACCCTCTCTACCAATGCCCCGTAAAGGAAATATCCTGCCAAGAGGCATACTATCGCTGCTGAAAAAGTAATCATGATAAAGTCCTTTGCTTATATATATAATATAATAATGTGTCAATCCCTGTTGTCGTACCACAGGTACAGCATGGTGAAAGCCACCGTTACCGCACCTGCCATCCATGCGCTTGCCTCTACTGGCAGCCCAAAGCCATTGTCCTTGTCCACCAGGATGAACATGCTGCTCACGCTAAGCATGAATACGGCAGGAATGAAGGATATAAGCCACGTGCATGACTTGGATGCCCTGCCTTCCGTACGATGGCGAAGGTAGTGGGCGATGGTGAAGAAGGTGAACGTGGCGAGCACCTGGTTGAACCAGCTGACGTACAGCCACAGCACCTTGAAGCTGCTTACGTTCAGCATCAGAATGGCGATGCCGAACAGTGGCAATGCCAGCAACACCCTGCGCACCACCGTCTGCTGGCCATAGCCCGTGAAGTCGGCGCAAATCAGGCGCGCGCACCTGAAGGCAGAGCCGCCCGTGCTCATGGGAGCCGCCACTATGCCGAGTATGGCAAGCACGAGACCCGTGACACCCAGCCAGTCGTCGCATAGCAGGTTGACGAGCAAGGCAGGATTCATCTTTGCGTTGCCGCCATCGGTCATTATGCAATATAGCTTGCCGTATACCGTGTTCAGGTCGGCATCGAACCCTTCCGCCAACGCAATCCCGCTCACGTCATAGGCATCGGCGTACTTCACGGCGGCGGCTGCCCATATCAATGCCACTATGCCCTCGGTCACCATTGCGCCATAGAAACACCTCAATCCATAACGCTCGTTCTTTATGCAGCGCGCCATCATGGGGCTCTGCGTTGCATGGAAGCCGCTGACGGCACCACAGGCAATGGTGATGAAGAGGCCAGGATACAACGGAGTGGACGCCACGGGATAATGGTCGGCGAAGGATTCCGACAGGCTCGGCACGCTACCCTCGCCCAGGAAAAGACCTCCGCACACCAATATGGCCATCAGCAGCAACGCAACGCCAAAGATGGGATATACGTTGCCTATTATCTTGTCGATGCTGAACACCGTCACCGACATGTAGAACAGGAATATGAGCACAGTCCACAGAAGCCCCGTGCCGGCTACGCCTACGAGCCTCTCGGTCAGCTGCTCCATCAGTCCCGACGGTATCATGACGAACGACGCTCCCACGCAGAGCATGAGCACAAGGGTCACGATGCGCATCACTATCCGGCATGTCCTGCCCAGTTCGTCGCCTATTATCTCAGGCAGCGACGCACCATCCCTGCGTATGCTTATCATGCCCGACATATAGTCGTGCATGGCACCGCCGAGCAGGCAGCCGAACACTATCCACAGAAAGGCAGCCGGACCGTATAGCACTCCCATGAGGGCTCCGAATATGGGACCCGTACCGGCTATGTTCAGGAACTGTACCGTGTAGACCTTCCACGTAGGCATCGGGATGTAATCAGACCCATCGGCATGGGTGTAACAAGGTGTCTTCCTGCCCGGATCGGCACCGAATACTTTCTCCACGAAGGTTCCATATAGGAAATACCCCAAGACAAGGCAGAGAAGTGACAGACAAAAACCTATCATCGTATGTAATATTGTTAAACTGATGGCAAAGTTACAAATAATTAACAGAAAATTTGTTATCTTTGCACCATGAAATCTATCAAACTGCTAATTCTAACGTACATATTTGCATATTCTGCCACGATTTGCAAAGCCCAAGAGTTGTTTCACCCTACAATGCCTGCCCGGAAGCATGAAGTGAGAGCCGTTTGGCTCACCACGCTTTGGGGACTGGATTGGCCGAAGACGAAAGCCGTCGACGCCGACTCGCGAGAGAGGCAGAAGGAGGAGCTGAGGCAGATACTCGACAAACTCAAGAAGTGTGGAATAAATACCATATTCCTGCAGACGCGCGTCAGGGGCAGCGTGATATATCCCAGCCGTATCGAACCGTGGGACATTGCCCTGACAGGCAAGTTCGACAAAGACCCTGGCTACGACCCCCTTGCATTCGCAGTCGACGAGGCACATGCACGCGGCATGGAACTGCACGCCTGGGTGGTGGCCGTCCCCTCCTTCAAGGTAGCCAATGCCAGGCAGATGGGCAGGAAATGCCTGCTGAAGACACACCCTAGCCTGCTGAAGAAACTGCTCGACACATATTACCTCGACCCTGGCTTGCCTGGTACGGCAGAGTACATAGCAGACATCTGCAAGGAGATAGCCTCCAACTACGACGTAGACGGCATACACTTCGACTACATACGCTACCCCGAATTCAAGGAGCCCTTCCCCGATGCCTCCACATACCGCAAGTACGGCAGGAAACAGAAAAAGGACGATTGGAGAAGGGATAACGTCACCCGCATCGCCTCCACGGCGTACAAGGCGGTGAAGGCCATAAAGCCATGGGTCAGGATGAGCTGCGCACCAGTGGGCAAGTACAGCGACCTCCAACGCTACTCCGCATACGGGTGGGACGCATACGCCACGGTTCACCAGGATGCACAGAGGTGGCTACGCGATGGCATCATGGACATGCTCTGCCCCATGATGTATTTCCAGGGCAACCATTTCTTCCCGTTTGCAGCCAACTGGCAGGAGGAGTCCTACGGACGAACCATCGTCCCCGGACTGGGCATCTACTTCCTTAGCCCCAAGGAGAAGGACTGGGACTTTGGCATCATCCAGCGCGAACTATGCTTCATAAGGCAACTTGGCATACAGGGACAGGCTTACTTCCGCAGCGAGTTCCTCACGGACAACCACAAGGGAATACTCGACTACCTACGGCGCACCTACTATCCCCACCCTGCCCTGATGCCACCCATGACATGGCAAGACAGCATACCGCCCTCACGCCCCAACATAATACAGTGCAGGCGCACCAACGGAACCACGATGCAGATTGCGTGGGAAGAGCAAGAGAAGGACTGCGGCGGTTGCTCGTACGCCATTTATTGCAGCGACAAGCCCGTCGTCGACACCTCCAACCCCGAAAACCTCGTCTGTGTCACAAGGGAGACCTCATACACATACAACCTGCTGACCGCCACGCTATGCGACTTGCACTTCTGCATAACCGCCATCGACCGCTGCGGCAACGAGAGCGAGCCAGCCTATCCCTGAATGCCGCAGCAGGACATCACCAATTAGACTAAAAACGGAAAAGTGTTCGTTCAAAAAAAAAAAAAAAAATAGAATTTGCCTCCATTAATGTTTGGGTATTACAAAATAATTATGTACCTTTGCATCGGAATTGACAACTTATACATCTGAATAGAAATGTTTGCCATAATAAAGAACAATATTTATCTATGGTTTTGGAAGAGGAAGGGGCAGCATCCCTACAAGCATATCAAGGTAGTACGCAAGGTAGAAAACCTGCAAAACATGGTATATGACCTGATATGGGTTATCATTCTGACCGACAAGGACAACAAGGTCCTGCTCAAGAGTGACATACAGGAACGCACCAACAGGCAGAACATGATCAGGATAACACGGAGGGTGGAGAGAGAATCGCTCCCCAAGGAAATCAAGCGTCTGATGAAGAAACATCCGGACACCAATCCAAAGTAAAGGGATGTACCATTAAGTCGACCGAGGCACTTGCAGAATACTTTATGTCTGATTATTGGCTTCAATGAAGGAGCGATGCTGGCATCGTGACTCAATTAAAACTACGAAGATGGCGCGAAGGCTCTGCATAGTGACTGGGGATGGAAATTGTAGGGCTGCTTGCGACTCTCGAATTTATACAACCTACCACAGAAACCACCTCCAATAGCAAGGGAAGACCATACCAAAATACACCGACATACCCCAAAACCACACCGCAGGCATGCCTTTAGGCTCAGCTAAACAGTTAAACTTTATTAAAAAGAACAATATACCTTAATAATATAAGGTTGTAGAGATGCTCAGGTCGATGATATTTCGTACCTTTGCAGCCGAGTTCATTAACATTATTTCATTAACAATTAATCAATCTGTATGGCAGATTTAAAAAACGTTGCTCCATTGGAAGACTTCGACTGGGAAGCATACGCCAATGGCGACAACAACACTGAATTGAGCCGCGAGGCTCAGGAGGAGGCTTATTCAAGCTCTCTGAACAAGGTAAATGACCACGACGTAGTAGATGGCACCGTCATCGCAATGAACAAGCGCGAGGTAGTGGTGAACATCGGCTTCAAGAGCGATGGTATCATACCTACAAGCGAATTTCGCTACAACCCCGACCTCAAGGTAGGCGATACCGTAGAGGTATACATCGAGAACCAGGAAGACAAGAAGGGACAACTCATCCTGTCTCACAAGAAGGCTCGTGCAAGCCGCTCTTGGGAACGTATCAACGAGGCTCTCGAAAACGAGGAAATCGTCAAGGGCTATGTCAAGTGCCGCACAAAGGGTGGCATGATCGTAGACGTATTCGGCATCGAGGCATTCCTGCCCGGCAGCCAGATTGACGTGAAGCCCATCCGCGACTACGACATCTTCGTCGGAAAGACCATGGAGTTCAAGGTTGTCAAGATCAACCAGGACTACAAGAACGTTGTCGTTAGCCACAAGGCACTCATCGAGGCAGAACTCGAGCAACAGAAGAAGGAAATCATCAGCCGTCTCGAAAAGGGACAGGTACTGGAAGGTACTGTCAAGAACATCACTTCTTACGGCGTATTCATCGACCTCGGAGGCGTAGACGGACTCATACACATCACCGACCTTTCATGGGGACGCGTAAGCGACCCGAAGGAAGTAGTGGAACTCGACCAGAAGATCAACGTCGTAATCCTCGACTTCGACAACGAGAAGAAGCGCATCGCCCTTGGTCTGAAGCAGCTCACCCCACATCCTTGGGAAGCACTGGACCCCGACCTCAAGGTTGGCGACCACGTGAAGGGCAAGGTTGTCGTCATGGCAGACTATGGAGCCTTCATCGAGATCGCACCAGGCGTAGAGGGTCTCATTCACGTAAGCGAGATGTCTTGGAGCCAGCACCTGCGCAGCGCACAGGATTTCATGAAGGTTGGCGACGAGGTAGAGGCAGTAGTGCTGACCCTCGACCGCGAGGAGCGCAAGATGTCACTTGGCATCAAGCAGCTTAAGGACGACCCATGGGAGAACATCGAGGCCAAGTACCCCGTAGGCAGCAAGCATGTTGCCAAGGTTCGCAACTTCACCAACTTCGGCGTATTCGTAGAGATAGAGGAAGGCGTAGACGGACTCATCCACATCAGCGACCTGAGTTGGACGAAGAAGGTTAAGCACCCCAGCGAGTTCACACAGATTGGTGCGGAAATCGACGTGGTGGTACTGGAGATTGACAAGGCAAACCGCCGCCTCTCTCTCGGTCACAAGCAACTGGAGGAGAATCCTTGGGACGTATTCGAGACCATCTTCACTCAGGACAGCATCCACGAGGGCACCATCATCGAAATGCTTGACAAGGGCGCAGTAGTCCAGCTGGAGTATGGCGTAGAAGGTTTCGCCACACCAAAGCACCTCGTCAAGGAGGATGGAAGCCAGGCCAAGCAGGGCGAGAAGCTCGAGTTCAAGGTCATCGAGTTCAACAAGGAGAGCAAGCGCATCATCCTCTCTCACAGCCGTATCTACGAGGATGCACAGCGTGCAGAGGCTCGCGAGGCTAAGAAGAACGCTCCTAAGCGTCAGAACTCACGCAAGGATGACACCCCTGCAATCCAGAACCAGGCTGCCAGCACCACATTGGGAGACCTCGATGCACTGGCTGCCCTGAAGGCAAAGATGCAGGCTGGAGAGTAATCCGCAACACTTCCGGCAACTGCCCACATTCCTGCATAAGGCAACATGCTGCAAGTGCAGGGATAGCATTGGGAAGTGCAAAGCATAGGCAAACAGAGGAGGGATGGCTCACGAAGGCATCTCTCCTCATTCTATTTAGAGCGGTGAGAGACCCCTCAGCCCCCCTGTTTAGGGGGAAGAGAGAAGTGAGAAGTGAGAGACCCCCTCAGTCCCCCTGTTTAGGGGGAAGTGAGAGAGATGGACATTAAAACTAAATTATTGAACAACCTTTTGGTCTGATTCGTCATGGAAATATTCGAGGTCAACATACTTGGCTGCGGCTCTGCCAAGCCCACCACACGACACCAACCGACATCGCAGATAGTGAACATACGTGGCAAGTACTTCCTCACGGACTGTGGGGAGGCCGCACAGATACAGATGCAGCGCATGGGACTGAACATGGCACGCATAGGACACGTGCTCATAAGTCACAACCACGGCGACCATGTCTTCGGACTGCCTGGACTAATCAGCACCATGGCACTGCTCGGACGAACAGCCGAACTGCACATACACGGACCACAGCAACTGGACAGATTCCTGCAAGCAATACTCGACACCTATTGCGAGGGCATCACATTCAAGGTACTCTTCCACCCCATAGATACGCGCGGACATTATATTATATATGAAGACCGCAGCGTAACCATCTGGAGCATACCCCTGCAGCACCGACTGCCATGCAGCGGTTTCCTCTTCCGCGAGAAGGAAGGACTGCCACACATCAGGAGGGAAATGATAGACGCATTCAACATCCCCATTTGCCAGATAAACAACATCAAGGCAGGTGCTTCATGGCAGACAGAAGACGGCACCATAATACCGCACGAGAGACTCACCTACCCTGCAGAGAAGGGACGCTCGTATGCATACTGCTCAGACACGGCATACACGCCTGCCCTGGCAGACATAGTCAGGGGCGTTGACCTCCTCTTCCACGAAGCCACGTTCCCCATGGCTTTTGAACAGAGGGCACGGCAGACATTCCACTCCACATCGGCACAGGCAGCAACTATTGCAAGGGATGCAAACGTAGGCAAGCTCTGCATCGGACACTATAGCGCAATGATAGACGACGAGACCTCATTGTTGGAGGAGGCAAGGTCCATTTTCCCCAACACAATGGCTGCAAAAGAAGGAATGTGCATAAAAATTTGACCCTCCGACTCATTTTTTTCACAAAAAACTTGCCACAACAAAATAAAATCGTTAATTTTGCGTTGGAAATACAGATTAGGATGAAGAAGATTATATTGATATTGCTACCCTTGGCACTGGCTTTCTCGCCGCTCCGCTCTTCCGCCCAGGCAGAGCATGAGACCGTGGAGACCAGTCTCGCCTCCATAACGGTAAGCGTGAAGGGATGCAATGTACATGTCTCCGGAGCAAATGGAGAGACTTTGGAAATCTTCAACGTCACTGGGGTCAAGGTATCCACCATACGGATTGACAGCGACGAAAAGACCTTCACCCTCAATCTGCCCAAGGGGTGCTACCTACTGAAGATTGGCAAGGTAGTACGCAAGATTTCCACCATGTAAAGGGTCCCTTTCCCACATACATTTCCATACGTGATGGACGAAAGAACACTAATCGAGCAACTTCACGACCCATCCACCAGAGCAAAGGCTTTCGAAATCATCGTTCGGGAGTATCAGGTTTACCTGTATTGGCAGGTAAGGCGAATGGTTATGTCACATTCAGATGCCGACGACATCATACAAAACACTTTCCTTAAGGCGTGGACTGCCCTCGACACCTTCCGAGGCGACTCCAAGATAGTCACGTGGCTCTACCGCATTGCAGTAAACGAGACCCTGAGTTTCCTCGACAGGCAGAAGAAGAACGGCATCCACACCGACATGAGCGTGGCAGAATCCCTGACTGGAGACCCATACTTCGACGGAGACAAGGCACAGGCACAGTTGCAGGAGGCTATATCAAGATTGCCAGACAAGCAGAGACTGATCTTCAACATGAAGTATTTCCAGGAAATGAAATACGACGACATCAGCGAGGTGCTTGGCACCAGCATCGGTGCGCTAAAGGCCTCCTACCACATTGCCGTAAAGAAAATATCACAATTTTTCGAACAGAACGATTAAACCATTTATATACCAAACAATCATAACAAGAAAGGAAAAGTAAATCCATGACAGACGAAGAGAGGACTATATGCCAGAAATGTAGCCGCGAGAATCCGTTCCGCACACCTGAAGGCTACTTCGAGATCCTGCCTGACAGGGTGATGCAACGCATCCACAGGCACGACATGCGTCGCAAGGCATGGAGATGGGCTGTTGCAGCAGCTTTCATAGGTTGTGTGGCAACTGCAGGCATTATGTCGACGATGCACGACGACACTGCGGCTTCACTGGCACTGGACATCGAGGACTACCAATACATAGAGGATGCCATCGACTACTCGATGATAGACAACATGGAAATCGCATCATATCTGACGGAGGCAGAATAATCATGGGAAGGATTGCCAACTTAGTATTGCTTTTAATTGTATTTGCCGGCTCATGCCTGGCACAACCAGGAGGACCGAGGAAGTTCAGCCCGGAAGAGTTCCGCGCCAATCTCGAATGCTTCATAACCAAGCATGCAGGCTTCACGTCAGAGGAGTCGCAAGCCTTCTATCCGTTATACCATGAGATGAAGGACAGGCAGAGGGACGTGCAGCACACCATCTTCAAGCTGAAGGAAGGGCTAAAGCCAAACGCCAGCGAGGAAGACTATGCCAAGACCATCCAGAGCATAACGAGCCTCAACAGGAAAAAAAGCCAGATAGAGGAAAAGTACTATAAGAAGATGTGCCAGGCAGTACCCGCCAGCAAGGTATATCGGGCTATGCTCGCCGAGGACAAGTTCCACAGGCAGATGCTTGGCAAGATGCCACCTCATGGCAAGAAGAGGAAGTGACAAGGGAAGGAAAACGAAATCAAGGGATTGGAGTCATCGAGACTCCAATCCTTTTGCTTCATTCCAAAGAGCATCCATCTGTGCGAGGGTCATATCCTGCAGGTTCAAGCCCTTTTCCTTAGCCTTTGCCTCTACATAGTTGAAACGTCGGATGAACTTCTGGTTCGTATGTTCCAGAGCATTGTCGGGATTGATGTGATACAGCCTGGCAGCATTTATAAGGCTGAAGATGAAGTCTCCGAATTCAGCAGTACGTGCTTCTTGGTTATCCTCCTTCGACAATTCGGCCTCCAGCTCGGCAAGTTCCTCCCTGACCTTGTCCCATACATCCTCCTTCTTGTCCCAGTCGAAGCCCACGTTGCGGGCCTTGTCCTGTATGCGATAGGCCTTGATGAGCGAGGGGAGTGACTGAGGCACGCCGGACAATACTGTCTTGTTGCCGTCTTTTTCCATTAGTTTCACCTGTTCCCATGTCTTCACTACATCCTCTGCATTCTTGGCCACCGCTTCGCCGTACACGTGGGGATGGCGGAAGATGAGCTTGTCACACAGGCGGTTGCATACATCCGCTATGTCGAAAGCACCTTCCTCGCTGCCAATCTTGGCGTAAAAGCACACATGCAGCAACACATCTCCCAGTTCCTTGCAGATGTTGTGGGTGTCGTGGCGAAGCAGTGCATCGCACAGTTCAAAGGTCTCCTCGATTGTATTGGGACGCAGGCTCTCGTTGGTCTGCTTGTGGTCCCACGGACATTTCTCGCGCAGTTCGTCGAGCACATCCAGCAGACGGCCAAACGCCTGCATTTTTTCTTCTTTCGTATGCATTTCCTTCTTTATATTTTTTTTGTTTTCCCCTGCTCAGGACGTTGGTCCTATCCTCTTTTCTCCTTGATCATGATTCCGTTCAGGATTCTGCCCGAGTGAATGCCCAGACGGCGTGCACTGAAGAACTCCTCCGGATGGCTGTAGGTGCAGATGCCACACAGACGGATGTCCTTCACCCCTTGCTCCCTGAGCAGCCATGTATTGGCCTCCGGCAGGCAGATGTGCCATTTGCCTCGCCTCATTGCCAGCTGTTCCATGGGGAAGCCAGCACTGGCAAAGGCATCATACACTTCATCACCCACTTCGAAGGCCTCTAGGCCTATGCCCGGGCCTATAACGGCACGTATGTGTGAGGGTTCTGTGCCCAGCTCCCGAACCATTTGTTGGAGTGTTTCCGACACGATGCCGGCCACGGTGCCTCTCCATCCTGCATGAATGGCAGCCACAGCCCCGTGGACAGGGTCGTGGAGCAGCACAGGGATGCAGTCGGCCGTACTCACGGCCACGCACAGGCCAGGCTCGGTGGTGAATATTGCATCCACTCCTTCGGGCGCACAGGCACCGTATGCTCGGATTGTGCGTGTGCCGTGTACCTGATGGGGCAATACAATATGGCTGGGCGGGATGCC
>SFXD01000090.1 GCA_004559785.1 bacterium
TAGAGCACCCCTTTACTCTTCCGACCTTTGGCGTGACATGGGGGAGAGTTGCAAGGACAGGACGCCTCGGGTAAATGGAAGGAGCCTTGACGCACGCTGAAAGCGCAAATGCGTAGATGCACTATATACATCATTATATATAGGCGGATTTCATGGTTATTCCTTTGCCCCATTTAGGACGTTTAGGTGGATATTGGGGTGGAGAACGGCATGTTTGCCCTTGGCTGCTGTTGGATTTCCCTTAGAAATGAAGGGGACACTAAGAGGATGCTAAGGGAATGCAAGGGGAAAGAGGGAAAGACGGGCATACGACACAAGACACGCAAGGCACGGCTTGGTGTAAACATTTTTCCCATAACAAGACCTTTAGGTACGGGCAGGCTGGCGCCTCCCTTGGAAGGAAAGAGTCATTTCCTCGGGTGGAAAATAATTTTCCCTCCCGTGGGAAAAAACTTTTCCTCGGGAGGGAAATATGGCTGACTCACCTTAGCTTGCAGGGGACAGGAGCCTGTGTAAGGATTTTTCCAATACGGGCAACGAAGCCCGGGGGTTAGCCCACCTGGCTTCCGCCCTTGACCTCTCCCATGGTGGTAGTGAGGGAAAGGTCGCCGTTGTAGTTGACGGCGGAGAGTATCATGCCACGGCTCTCCTCGCCCATCATCTGCCGCGGGGCGAGGTTGGCTATGAACAGCACGCGCTTGCCCACGAGCTGCTCCGGTTCGTACCACTGGGCTATGCCCGAAAGGATGGTGCGGTCCTGCCCACTGCCATCGTCGAGGGTGAACTTGAGCAGCTTCTTGCTCTTGCGCACCTTCTCGCACGCCTTGACGAGTCCCACGCGGATGTCCAGCTTCTCGAAGTCCTCGAACGGGATGGTGTCCTTGACGGGAGCCGCCTTGTAGGCAGCCTCCTCGTTGGCACGCACCGTGGCCTCCAGCTTGGCAACCTGTGCAGCGATGACCTCGTCCTCTATCTTAGTGAAGAGCAGTTCGGGCTTGGGCAACAGCCTGCCCTGTGGCACGAGGTCGGTAGAGCCGAGACGCTCCCACAGTTCTCCCTCGTTGCCCGTAGCATCCATGCCTATCATGGTGAAGAGCCTGCCGCTGCTGAAGGGCAGGAAGGGCAGGAAGGCAATGGCAAGGTTGGCAGTTATCTGCAGCGATATGTTGATGATGGTCTTGACGCGCTCGGGGTCTGTCTTGACCACCTTCCATGGCTCGCTGTCGGCAATGTACTTGTTGCCGATGCGGGCAAGGTTCATCGCCTCCTTCTGTGCCTCGCGGAACTTGAAGCCCTCGAGCAGTTCCTCAAGGCGCTCCTTCACGCCACGGAACTCAGAGAGTGTCTCGCGGTCGAAGTCGGTGAGTTCGCCGCACTGTGGCACTATGCCGTCGTAGTATTTCTGCGTCAGCTGCAAGGCACGGTTGACGAAGTTGCCGTACACGGCCACAAGCTCGTTGTTGCAACGCGCCTGGTAGTCGGCCCAGGTGAAGTCGTTGTCCTTGGTCTCGGGAGCATTGGCAGTGAGCACATAGCGCAACTCGTCCTGACGGCCGGGCAGCTCGTCGAGGTATTCGTTGAGCCATACGGCATAGTTCTTGGACGTGGAAATCTTATTGCCCTCAAGGTTGAGGAACTCGTTGGCAGGCACGTTGTCGGGCAGGATATAGCCTCCATGTGCCTTGAGCATGGCAGGGAAGACTATGCAGTGGAATACGATGTTGTCCTTGCCTATGAAGTGGACGAGACGCGTCTCGGGGTCCTTCCACCACGTCTCCCAAGAGCCAAGCTCGGGCCGGGCGTCGCATAGTTCCTTGGTATTGGAAATGTATCCTATGGGGGCGTCAAACCACACGTATAGCACCTTGCCGTCCGCACCCTCCACAGGAACGGGGATGCCCCATTCGAGGTCGCGGGTCACTGCACGCGGATGAAGCCCTCCGTCGAGCCAGCTCTTGCACTGCCCGTAGACATTGCTGCGCCACTCCTTGTGCTCCTGCAGGATCCACTTCTCCAGCCACTCCTGGTCCTTGTCGAGGGGAAGATACCAATGCTTGGTGGCGCGCCTTACGAGGGGATTGCCAGTCTCGGCATTGTAGGGGTTGATGAGCTCCTCGGGCGAGAGGGTTGCGCCGCACTTCTCGCACTGGTCGCCGTATGCCTCGGGGGCATGGCAGCGCGGACACTCGCCGCGTATGTTGCGGTCGGTAAGGAAACGCCCCGTCTGCTCGTCGTAGAACTGCTCGCTGACCTGCTCGACGAACTTGCCGTCGTCGTAGAGCTTGCGGAAGAAGTCGCTGGCAAGCCGGTGGTGGACTTCGCTGGTGGTGCGGCTGTAGATGTCGAACGATATGCCGAACCTCTCGAAGGAGTCCTTTATTAAATAATGGTAGCGGTCTACCACGTCCTGAACTGAGATTCCCTCCTTGCGCGCCCTGATGGTAACGGGCACTCCATGCTCGTCAGACCCTCCTATGAACAGCACCTGACGACCCTTGAGACGAAGATAGCGGACATAGATGTCGGCAGGAACGTATACGCCGGCAAGATGCCCTATGTGTACCGGCCCGTTTGCGTATGGCAAGGCGGCGGTCACGGTTGTCCTTTTGAATTTCTTATCCATGTTTCATCACATTTTGGCGCAAAATTACAAAGATTTCGCCTAAAGGACAAAGGATTTTGAAAAAGATTCGGTATATTTGCAGAACAAACGATAAAAAAACATAATTCTCATGCACACTACTTTCACAGAACAGGCAAACGACATCTTCAACAAAACGATAGACGACTACCACCTGACGGACAACGTGGACGAACCGATAAGAAACCCCTACGAGAGGGGTACCATTGAATTCGACCTCTACCTGAAGAACTGGATAGACACCGTGCAGTGGCACCTGGAGGACATAATACGCGACCCTGCCATAGATCCCGTGGCGGCTCTCGCCCTGAAAAGGCGCATCGACCGAAGCAACCAGGAGCGCACCGACCTGGTGGAGCAGATAGACAGCTACTTCTACACCATGTACAGCGACACGCAGCCAACCGACTCTGCCACCATCAATACCGAAAGCCCCGCATGGGCCGTGGACAGGCTGAGCATACTGGCACTGAAGATATACCACATGCAGGAACAGGTAAGGCGCACGGACGCTACGGACGAGCACAAGGCAAAGTGCCAGGCAAAGCTGGACATCCTGCTACAGCAGCGCGCCGACCTGAGCCTGGCCATAGACCAACTGCTGGACGACTTTGCCAACGGACGCAAGTATATGAAGGTATACAAGCAAATGAAAATGTACAACGACCCAAGCACGAACCCTATTCTCTACGGAAAGAAGTGAAGGAAGTGGGAAGACACCTGATGCTCATCAGATTCTCCGCCCTGGGCGACATACTGATGACCGTGCCCGTAGTGGATGCCCTCGCAAGGCAATATCCCGACGTCAGGATAACGATGGTGAGCCGTCCATATGTGGGGAGCATATTCGGGAGACTGCCGGAAAACGTCCATTTCAACGGCATAAACCCACGGGAATACGGGGGGATTACAGGCTTGACGAAACTGTTTTGCGAACTGTACAAGCTGAGACCTGATGCCGTGTGCGACCTTCACGACGTACTGAGAACGAAATTCCTGAGATATGCCTTCAGGATAAAAGGCACAGAGGTGCATAGCATACACAAGGACAGAAAAGCCCGGAAACAATTCCTCGCACAAGACGTCAAGTCGCAGCAGGAAACCAGTTTCGAACGATATGCCAAGGCTCTCGAAAAAACAGGATTCCCGGTAGACACAAGCATGATGCGGCACCCCCTTGCAAGAAGCAACCGGGAAAAGAAGGGGGTGGGGATTGCCCCGTTCGCCACCTACGAAGGAAAGACTTACCCGTTGGAAAGGATGGAATCCGTAGTGAAGTCACTTTCAGGAAGAGGATTGGAAGTATTCCTTTTCGGAGCAGGCGAGAAAGAAAGAGCCGTGACGGAATCATGGGAGAAGAAATACAGCAGGGTGAAAAGCATGGTGGGCATATTGCCCGACCTGGCTTCGGAGGCAGACTTGATAGACAGCCTGGAAGTAATGGTCACCATGGACAGCGGCAACATGCACCTCGCCTCGCTGACCTCGACGCCCGTGGTGAGCATCTGGGGTGCGACACATCCCATGGCAGGATTCCTCGGATGGGGACAGAAAACGGAGAACGCCATACAAATTGAAGGCATGGAGTGCCGGCCATGCAGCATATTCGGCAACAAGCCATGCCGGTTGGGAGGCTACCCCTGCATGAACGGCATTGCTCCCGACACGATAGTCAACAAAGTCTTGGAACTATGCAGATAGGTTACGACGCAAAACGGTATTTCCACAATCGGACGGGGCTGGGCAACTACTCGCGCACCGTCGTCAACGGCATGAAAAGGCTCTTTCCCGAATGCAAGTACATCCTGTACGACAGAAAGACGCTGAAAAGGGTGCTGCAACTCGGTGGAATCGCAGAAAAAGACGGATGCGACATATACCACGGACTGAGCAACGAGCTGCCCTTCGACATAAAGGGTAAGAAGGTGCGCTCCGTGGTGACAACGCACGACGTGGCTTGGAGGAGGTTCACCGACATGTACCACAGCATCGACAGGATGCTGTATGACGTGAAATACGGATGGGCGGCACGGAACGCAGACCATGTGATAGCAATCAGCCAGAGCACCAAGGAGGACGTGATATACTATTACAATGTGCCCGAGGAGCGCATCACAGTACTCTACCAACCCGTACAGGAATTATTTTACACGCCACTGGACAAGGACTTGGCACAAGGACTGAGGATGGAGGCACTGCCCACTATCCCTTCCAATTACCTGCTCAGCGTTGGGTCGGTGAACAGCCGAAAAAACCTGCTACGCACCCTGGAGGCCTTGAGCACGATTCCAGCGGGGCAAAAGCTTCCACTGATAATAGTGGGCAACGGGAAGGAGTACCTGAAGGTGTGCCGAGAGTTCTGCTCGAAACACCTGCGGCCCGCAGACACGATATGGCTGACCCACATAAAGGACAACCGCACGCTACAGGCACTATATGCCGGAGCTACGGCTATGCTGTACCCATCCATGTACGAGGGTTTCGGGCTGCCCGTGGCAGAAGCCTTGCTGCAAGGATGCCCCGTACTGACCAGCACGGTTTCTTCCCTGCCAGAGGCAGCCGGGCCTGGTGGACTGACAGTGGACCCGAGCGACGTAGAGGCCATGGCGGCAGGCATCAGCAGGCTGACCGAAGACGAAGGACTAAGGACGAGGCTTGCTGCTGAGGGGGAAATGTATTGCCGGGAGAACCTTGACCCTGACATACAGACAAGAAAACTAATGGAAATATACAGGAAACTGGAATGAGACAGATAAGGACTTTCGCCATACACCTACTGCTATGGACCACAGTAGGCACAATAGGAAGGGTCGCATTCCTAATAGCATACCTGCACCTTGCCGAAGACAAGAGCCTGACAGCCCTGGCAAACACTCTAATGCACGGGCTTAGGCTGGACATCGCCATAGGCGGTTACGTCACCCTGCCAGCCGCCATAATGCTGGGCATTTCCATCTGGAAGAGCGGGAAAGTGTTGAAATGGATATGGAGGGCATACGAAATGGCTTTGGCAACGGCAATGGCGCTGGCTTTCGTTGCCAACACCGGGTTATACGGCTACTGGGGATTCCCCCTGGACAGCACACCCCTGCTCTACCTGAGGACGTCGCCCCACGACGCAATGGCAAGCCTTACCCTATGGCAGACACTGGCGGCAACCGCAGCATGGGCAATATCTGCTGCCATAATGTTCGCAGCCACGGAATTGGCGATGAAACCGAACGTTTTGTTCGACCCATGCAATAAAAGACATCACAACAGGACAGCCTTCACCATCGCCATCACCTTGTTGGCAGCAATACTAATCATACCCATAAGAGGAGGCGTGGACACAGGCACGAACCACGTGGGGAGCGTATACTTCTCTACGGACATGACCTTGAACCACGCCGCCGTCAACCCCGTATTCAGCTTCATGGAATCGTCCATTAACACCAAGGAAATAGGCAGCAGATACCGCTTCATGGAGGAAGAAAAAGCCGATTCCATCGTGGCAAAGATGACGTACACCACCCTACGGCACGACTCCGTACAATACCTGAAGGACGGAACGGAACGCCCCGACATAGTGATGATAATGCTGGAGAGCTTCTCCAAATACATCATGCAGGATGCCGGGAACGTAAGCGGCGTTACTCCCTGCCTGGACAGTCTGAAGGAAGAGGGTATGTACTTCTCCAGGTTCTACTCCAGCGGCGTTAGGACGGACAGGGCAATGGTGTCCATCCTAAGCGGACTGCCCGCGCAACCAACCATGAGCATCATGGTCATGCCACACAAGAGCGCAAGACTGCCTTCAATCGCAAAAACCCTCGGAGACAACGGGTATTCCACAACGGCATACTACGGAGGAGACTCCAACTACAGCAACATGCGTTCGTATATCATTGGCACGGGCTTCCAGCAATTGGTATGCGATTCCGACTTCCCGAGAAAACAACAGACCGGCAAATGGGGCGTGCCAGACGGTCCTCTCTTCGACCGCACCCTGAGGGATATCAAGCAGGACAAGTCGGGTAAGCCTTACTTCCGCACAATACTGACAGGCAGCAGCCACGAGCCCTTCGACGTTCCGTACGAAAGCAAGTTCAAGGAAAAAGAACTGAACGCATTTGCCTATGCAGACGCATGCCTCGGAAAGTTCGTGCGGGAACTGAGCAAACTCCCCTCCTGGGAAAACACCCTGGTGGCAATAGTCCCCGACCACATGGGAGCATGGCCCCAACAACTGGACAACTACGCCCCATGGAGATACGAAATCCCTTTCATCATAATGGGTGGAGCCATACGCCTACGGACAGAAATCACCACGGTAGGCTGTCAGACAGACATACCAGCCACACTGCTGGCAATGCTCGGCATAGACCACGGAGACTTTCCCTTTTCAAGGGACATGCTGGACAACGATGCCCCACACTTCGCATTCTTCACGCTAAACGACGGGATGGGCATGGCAGATGACTCGGGCTGCGTCATCTACGACAACCCAACCTTAAAGGCAATACACGAAGAAGGCATGCGCACAGACGCTTTGCTGTTGCAGGCCAAGGCCTACCTGCAGAAGCTTTACGACCACATAGATTCGTTATGAAAAGAAAATGCGAAATAATTACCACTCCACATTCTTGCCCAAATGAAATAAAAGACATAACTTTGCACCCAAGTTTTACACGACACAACAACAATGCCACAAGCACGGAACAAGCCTC